>CAIYZB010000169.1 GCA_903930545.1 uncultured Alphaproteobacteria bacterium | reverse complement strand
GGGAAGCAGGAGTTGCAGGGGTCGGAAAAGGGTCTGGTGACCCTCGGCCGGGATTGCCCCCGTTTACGGTCTTTGGGGCGCGTCGCAAAGGAAAAGGACGCCCGGACGGCGGTGTCCGGGCGTCCTGACCCGAACGGGCGGAACCTTGCGGGGGTGCGGCGGGAGAGATCCCCGGTCAGGGGTTGGCGACAGACCGGGCTTTCACGCCATGGGCTCACGACCATTCGGGCATGTCCAGATCCCGCCTGACGCGCAAGACTGCGGGCCGGGCGGGGGACTGAAACCTATTCGTCGTCGGAGGTCTCCGAGGGACCGACCAGCAGTTCCTCTTCGATCACGGCCTTGGCCCCACGGACCTGGGCCTCGATCTGGTTGGCGATGTCCGGATTGTTCTTCAGGAACTCGCGGACATTGTCGCGACCCTGGCCGATCCTCTGGCTGTTCCAGGAGAACCACGAACCGGACTTGTCGATGACGCCAGCCTTGACGCCGAGATCGATGATCTCGCCGATCTTGGAGATGCCCTCGCCATACATGATGTCGAATTCGACCTCGCGGAAGGGCGGGGCCACCTTGTTCTTCACGACCTTGACCCGGACATTGTTGCCCATGATCTCGTCGCGGATCTTCACCGAACCGGTGCGGCGGATATCCAGACGCACGGAGGCATAGAACTTCAGAGCATTGCCCCCGGTCGTGGTTTCCGGCGAGCCATACATGACGCCGATCTTCATCCGGATCTGGTTGATGAAGATGACCAGGGTATTGGCCTTGGAGATGGAGGCCGTCAGCTTGCGCAGGGCCTGGCTCATCAGACGGGCCTGAAGACCGGGCAGGCTGTCGCCCATCTCGCCCTCGATCTCGGCCCGGGGCGTCAGAGCGGCCACGGAGTCGATGACGATGACGTCAATGGCCCCGGACCGCACCAGGGTGTCGGTGATCTCCAGGGCCTGTTCGCCCGTGTCGGGCTGAGAGACCAGGATATCGTCCAGACGCACGCCCAGCTTATGGGCATAGGCCGGATCCAGGGCGTGTTCCGCATCGATGAAGGCCGCGGTTCCACCGGCCTTCTGGACCTCGGCCACAACATGCAGGGCCAGGGTCGTCTTGCCGGAACTTTCAGGTCCGTAGATTTCCACGATCCGCCCCTTGGGCAGACCACCAATGCCAAGGGCGATGTCCAGACCAAGCGACCCGGTCGAGACGGACTCGACCTCCATGGTCGTCTTGTCGCCCAGTTTCATCACCGAGCCCTTGCCGAAGGCCCGATCAATCTGGGCCAGCGCCGCTTCGAGCGCGCGCTTCTTGTCGCCGTCTTCTTTTGCCACGAGCTTCAATGCCGCCTGAGCCATAACCGAAGTCCCCTATCCCATGATTCCGCCGGGCCAGCGGGAGGGATAAGCCCGCCGCCAACAGACTCATACGTATTCGTTTTGTTCCGGGTTGGCAATATGTTCTCTTTTTGGGAGCGCCCGTGAAAGAGCTGCTGTGGCAACCTTTGTCCGGGCTGCCGATCCGTAGGGCAAATAGGCCCCTAGATCTCCATCAGGTCACGGCCAACGATGATCTCGCCCGCGAAGTGAGGCCTGACCGCCGCGCGCCAGGTCTCGTCGCTGACGGCCGGAAAGCCGCCGGGGACGAAATGCGACAGCACCAGGGTCTTGACCCCGGCTCTCGTGGCAACCCGCCCGACGTCCTCGGCTGTCGTGTGGCTGGCCAGCAGATGTTCTC
>CAIYZB010000168.1 GCA_903930545.1 uncultured Alphaproteobacteria bacterium | reverse complement strand
CCGTCAAACGGAGGGGGTTTTGATGTACAGTCTCTGACCACGACCTCTGAAGGATTCACGGTAATTTCAGGGGCCTGTCGCAAGGTGGGCACATGACCCACGCTTCACCCATGTCCCCGATCAGGATTCTGCGCCTGAAAGATCGTGTTGGGGTCAGCCTCGCCTTCGCCACCTATCTTGGGGGTCTGGGCCTTGCCTGGTGGATCGCTCAGGACCGCCTGCCCAGCCAGATCGGCCTGAGCCTGTTCGGCCATTGGGTTGGCACCCATTCCCTCCACGACCACATCAATAATGCCGCCCTGATCTTTGCCCTTCTGCCCGCTGTGCTGTGGATTGAGTCTGCCGCCGTGGGGTGGGAAGCAAGTTCCATCCGCCAACTGCTCGTCGAGCGCCCGGCCTCGGTCAGGACGGATCTGGCCTGCTTCTTCCTGGGCCAGGCCCATGTTCTGGACCTTGTTGGGCGGGTTCTGGTCCTTGGCGGTTCGATGATTTCAGGGGTCTGGGTGCGTGACTGGCTCCAGGCAAGGTTCGGCCTCGTCGTCGATCCCTCGGGCCTGCCCTTTGTGGTCCAACTGCTGGCCTACTTTTATCTGGCGACCTTCTTCGATTACTGGACGCACCGGATCGACCATTCCCGGATCTTCTGGCCCCTGCACCGGTTCCATCACTCTGCGAGGGAGTTCGCCGTGGTGACCTCGGTTCGCCAGCATCCAGCCGCCTTCACCCCCATAATTGTCGTCAATCTTCCTATGGCTATCCTCGGGGCCCCGCCTGAGGTCATGATCTATGTGAATGTCCTGGTGGTGGGGATCGGCTTCCTGATCCATTCAAAGATCGATTCCGACTGGGGCTGGTTCGGCCGCTATGTGATCCAGTCACCGGTCCATCACCGCCTGCATCACAAGCTGGATATGAGCACCCCCACGGGACATTTCGGCATGGCCCCGATCTGGGACCGGCTGTTCGGGACCTGGTATGGCACGGCTGACCAGAGCCTGCCGATCGGGGTCACCGCCCGATATGCTCATGGCTATTTCATCCCTCGGGACATGGTGCGCGATTATCTGGACTTCTGGCGCGGCGTGCTTGGTCGGCCCAATGACGTGCCGGAACACCCGCCCGGCGCCTGACGAATTGGCGATGAGGCGCGGGAACCGGACCAGGCCCTTCGACTTGTAGCTTTGACTCGTCTCGCGGGTCGGCGGAGCCTACAAGACATGATCATGTTTGAAGATCTTCTCGAACGCGGTCAGGACCCTTCCGTCCAGTCCGAGGCTGAGGTCCCGTTCCGGCCTCTGCGCATCGCCTTTCTGTCCTATCGCTCCGACCCTCAGGTCGGTGGCCAAGGCGTCTATGTACGCGCAGCGGCCCAGGCCCTGCTGAAGCGCGGTCACAAGGTCGATGTCCTCTCGGGGCCTCCCTATCCGGAACTGACCGAAGGGGTGGGGCTGGTGAGGATCCCGTCTCTCGACCTCTATGAGCAGCCCCATAATGGCCATCGGGCCCTGCGCTGGCATCATCTTCTGTCAATGAGTGACGTGGGGGAATATTTCTCCCACCTGACCGGCAAGTTCATGGAGCCCTGGAGCTTTGGACGCCGCGCGGCGCGCTATCTCAAGGCTCATGCCCGCGACTATGACGTGGTGCTCGACAACCAGTCCCTGTCCTCAGGCCTGCTCTCCATCCAGAGGTCCGGCCTGCCCGTGGTCGGGGTCATCCATCACCCTATCCGGCGGGATCTGGAACTGGCCCTGGCGGCAGAACCGGCCTGGGGGATGCGGGCCCTGATCCGTCGCTGGTATGGCTTCCTGCCCATGCAGGAGAAGGTCGCCCCGCGTCTGAAAGACGTGATTGTGGTCTCCGAGGTCAGCAAGCGGGATGTCGGGGTCTGTTTCAAGATCCAGCCCGAGGTCATGACCGCCATTCCCTTAGGCATTGACCAGACCATTTTCCGGCCCCAGCCCGATATCCGCCGCCTGCCCAATCGCCTCCTGACCACAGCCAGCGCCGACGTTCCCCTCAAGGGCCTGCGCTATCTGATCGAGGCCTATGCCCAGCTGGTCAAGGATCGGCCGGACCTGGAACTGGTGGTGATCGGCCGGCTGCGGGAAGGTCCCACCGCGGACCTGCTGCGCGACCATGAGCTGAT
The DNA here is from genome assembly GCA_903930545.1 of uncultured Alphaproteobacteria bacterium. Lineage (GTDB taxonomy): Bacteria > Pseudomonadota > Alphaproteobacteria > Caulobacterales > Caulobacteraceae > Phenylobacterium. The sequence goes on along the minus strand of CAIYZB010000168.1, from coordinate 1,452 downwards.
GGGCAAGGTGCGCTTCATTTCCGACCTCAGCCGCGAAGAGATGGCGGCCCAGTATTCTGCCGCCACGGTCTGTGTCACCCCATCCCTCTATGAGGGCTTCGGCCTGCCCGCAGCCGAGGCCATGAGCTGTGCAGCCCCGGTCCTCGTGACCGATGGCGGTGCTTTGCCCGAGGTGGTGGGGGAGGCCGGGGTCGTGGTCCGCAAGGCCGATTCCCGGGCCCTGGCCATTGCCCTTGGGCAATTGCTCGATGACCCGGAACGCCGCCAGGCCATGAGCGAGGCCAGCCTGTCCCGGGCCCGGGAGACCTATAACTGGGACCGGGCTGTGCTCGCCTATGAACGGGTCCTGCTGCGGGCCGTGGCCCGCTGATGCTGACGGTCCAGCTGGAGAGATTGGACCTGCGCCCGGGCGACTGGGTGCTGGACCTGGGCTGTGGCGAGGGCCGCCATGTCCACGGGGTCCATGTCCTGGGCGGGGTCAATATTGTCGGTCTCGACCTGGATCTACCCTCCCTGAAAAAGGCTCGGGAGGGGCTGTCCATGCTTCCGGCCTCCCGCGGCGCGACCGGGTTTCTGACCGGAGATGCCTATCGGCTTCCCTTTGCCGGTCAGACCTTTGACGCCGTCATCTGTTCCGAGGTGCTGGAGCACCTGGAGACCTATGACCTGGCCCTGGCCGAGATCAATCGGGTGCTGAAACCTGACGGCCAGTTCGTCCCCACCGTGCCGCGAGCCTGGCCGGAAAAGATCTGCTGGGCCCTGGCCCCGGGGCAGGGGGGCTATGGCGACCAGCCCGGCGGTCATATCCGGATTTTCGACGAGACCGCCTTGCGCCGGACCATCAGCGCGAGCGGCTTTGCCTATCTTGGCCGGCACTTCGCCCACGCGCTGCATTCTCCCTATTGGTGGCTGAAGACGGCCTTCTGGGCCCGGCGGGATGATCATCCCCTGGTGAAGCTCTATCACCGCTTCTTGGTCTGGGACCTGATGCAGCGGCCCTGGCTGACCCGCCGTCTCGAGGGGCTGCTGGACCCGGTCATGGGCAAGAGCCTGGCCCTCTATTTCCGCAAAGGTCCGGCGTGAGCCTGGTCCTCAACCGCCCGGACATCCTGCCGCCCCTGGCAGAGTTGCGCGGGGCGGCGGACCGCATTCTTGAAATCCAGACCCCGGATGGGGCCATTCCCTGGTTCGAGGGCGGGCCCTGGGATGCCTGGAACCATGCCGAAAGCGTCATGGGCCTCGCCGTCATGGGCGAGGCCGAGGCGGCTTCGCGGGGCCTCGAATATCTGGCCCGCACCCAGGCCGCCGATGGGTCCTGGATGGGGGGCTATGGCAATGCCCTGCCCATGGTCGACCGGGTGCGGATCTCCCGCGAGCCAGGCCCCGAGGTCTGCGACACCAACTTCATCGCCTATCCCGCTGTGGCTGTCTGGCACGCCGTGCGCCTGTCGG
>CAIYZB010000167.1 GCA_903930545.1 uncultured Alphaproteobacteria bacterium | reverse complement strand
GTCCTGCAGGTTTTGTTTCTTTTCGTTCGACATGGCTTAGCGCCCTTTTTCTGTTGGTGGGATGAAGTCCATCCCTACACACGAGGAACCTCAGGCTAGACACGGCTTTGCAAGATACGCAATCACCTGAAGCCACCTAGATGGCGGTCGCAATCGCCCGCTCGATATAGAGGCGGCGAAGGCGGGTCGCGACGGGGCCAACCTTGCCTGCCCCGACGGGCTTTCCATCAACAGCGATGACCGGCAGAACCATGGCCCCCGCCCCGGTGATGAAGGCCTCCTGAGCAGCCTCGGCATCGGCCGGGGTAAAAGGCCGCTCATCCACCTTCAAACCGTTCTCGCGAATGACATCCAGCAGGGTATTGCGGGTGACCCCACGCAGGATATTGGCATTGGTATCACGGGTCCGAAGGGTGCCCTCGGCATCGACGATCCAGGCATTGGAAGACGCCCCTTCGGTCACGAAACCCAGTTCATCCACGAACCAGGCCTCGGCGGCACCCTTTTCCCGGGCCGCCTGCTTGGCCATGGCATTGGGAAGCAGGCCCACGGTCTTGATGTCGCAACGTCCCCAGCGGTTCTCCGGGGTGGTGATGACGGAAACTCCCGCTGCAGCCTTGGCCTCTGCCGCGACCCGATCAATGGCCTTCACCGTGATGACCATGGAGGGCGAGACCGGGGGGTTGGGGAAGGCATGGTCTCGGGGCGCAACGCCGCGACCAATCTGAAGATAGACCAGACCATCGCGAACCCGGTTCTGCCGTACGGCCTCCTTCAGGACATGAGTCAGGGCCCGACGGCCCATGGGCATCGGGATCTTCAGCTCACCGAGGCTACGTTCCAGTCGGGCGAAATGACCCTCCGGATCGGACAGCTTTCCACCAAAAAGGGCCCAGACCTCATAGACCGCATCGGCCATCTGATAGCCCCGGTCTTCGATATGGACAGCGGCACGGGCGTGGCGCTCAAAGCGGCCGTTTACATAGGCAATGCGTCCCATCAGACGTCCTCGTCCTCCATAGGCCGGTTCCCGGACAGGCCCAGCGACTTCAGTTTACGATGCAGGGCCGAGCGTTCCATGCCGATAAAGGCCGCCGTTCGGGAAATATTGCCGGAGAACCGCAGCATCTGGGCATTCAGATATTCCCGCTCGAAGACCTCCCGGGCCTCGCGAAGCGGCAGGGCGATGATGCGCTCCGTGCCCATGCCACCCGCGGGATCGGAAGGGGCGGTGTCCGAGGGCATCATATCCGCACCGATCGGCTCGGCTGGATCGCCCGAAGCCAGGATGAGCATACGTTCGATATTGTTCCGCAACTGGCTGAGATTGCCGGGCCAGGCCCGAACCTGCAGGGTCGCAAAGGCATCATCGGCCAGACGACGAACCGGCATGCCGGTCGCCTCGCAGATGCGTTGAATGAAATAGTCCACCAGCTCGGGGATATCTTCCCGCCGCTCTGACAGGCCGGGCACGGAAACCGGCACCACATTCAGACGATGGAACAGGTCTTCGCGGAAGCGGCCTGCGGCGATTTCTTCCCTCAGGTCGCGACAGGTGGAAGACACCACCCGCACATCGACCTGGACATCGGAATCCCCGCCGACCCTCCGGAAGCGTTGTTCCACCAGGACCCTGAGGATCCGGCTCTGGGTCTCGCGGGGCATGTCGGCCACCTCGTCGAGATAGAGAGTGCCACCATGGGCCCGCTCGAAGACCCCGATCTTTGCCGTGCGGCCGCCCTCGCCTTCCTCGCCAAAAAGGGCGGAGTCGACCCGCTCCGGGGTCATGCCCGCCGCACTGATGGCCACGAATTCGTTGCGGGCCCTGCTGCTGGCCGCATGGATCATCCGCGCCACGGTCTCCTTGCCCGAGCCTGGCGGGCCGGAGATCAGGACCCGGCTATTGGCACCGGCCAACTTGGTGATCAGTCCCCGAAGCTGCTGGGTGGCCATGGACCGGCCGATCAGCCCCTCTGGCTGGATGGTCTGGCTGCGCAGGCGGCGGTTTTCCCGCTTCAGGCTGGCGGCCTCCAGGGCGCGTTCCACCACAAGCAGCAGGCGGTCGGACTTGAAGGGCTTTTCCAAAAACTCATAGGCCCCGCGCTTGATGGCGCTGACCGCGGTTTCGATATTGCCATGTCCGGAGATCATGATGACCGGCAGGTCACCGTCGAGGCCCTTGACCAGGTCAAGCAGCTCGAGGCCATCCATGCCTCCGCCCTGCATCCAGATATCCAGGACAAGCAGGGCCGGCTTTCTGGCCCTTATGGCCTGGAGGGCACTTTCGGAATCATTGGCTGTGCGCACAGCATAGCCTTCATCCGACAGGATGCCGGCCACCAGGTCGCGGATATCCGCCTCGTCGTCGACAACCAGAACATCGGCCGCCATCAGGTCACCTCAAGGGGCTCGGCGGAGCTCGAGGCCCGCGCCGTGGAGGGAAAACGTAGGATAGCCCGGGCCCCGGGGCCTCGGGTGGAATCGGTAAGGATCAATTCGCCGCCATGATCCTCGAGAATGCGTTTGACGATGGCGAGACCAAGGCCGGTGCCCTTTTCCCGGGTCGTGACATAGGGCTCGGTGAGGCGGTCCCGGTCCTTTTCAGGCAGACCAACCCCATTGTCCTCAACGCTGATGCAGATGAATTCGTCATCGCTGGTGAGCTCAGCGACAATTCGTCCCCTGGGTTCAGGATCCAGGGCGACCCGGGCGGTCACGGCCTCGGCGGCGTTCTTCAAGAGATTGGTCAGGGCCTGGGCCAGCATCCGGCCATCGGCGGTGAGGATGACTTCCGGGACAGGCTCGACAAGTTCGACGTCCAGATCCGGGCTTGCGACCCTCTGGGCAAAGACACCGGCCCTCAGCAACTCCACGGCATCCTGGGCTGCGAACCGTGGGGCCGGCATGCGGGCGAAGGACGAGAACTCGTCAACCATCCGGCCGATATCCCCCACCTGACGAATAATGGTGTCGGTGCAGCGATCGAAGGTCTCCAGGTCCGCTGGCTCCACACCCTTGCGGAACTTGCGTTGAAGGCGTTCGGCAGACAGCTGGATCGGCGTCAGGGGGTTCTTGATCTCATGGGCGATCCGGCGGGCCACGTCGCGCCAGGCAGCGTTCCTCTGGGCGGAGACCAGGCGGGTAATGTCGTCAAAGGTGAGAACCAGGCCGCCCTCTGAACGGTGGGCCCGGACCCTGAGGCGGCGGGTATCCCGTTCCCGGGCCACATCGACCTCGTCCTCCGCCTCTCCCGCGATCAGGGCATTGGCGGCGATGCCAGCAAATTCAGGCGCGACCTCGCTCAGGGTCCGGCCACGGACAGGCGCTCCCTCCAGTCCGAGCAGGACCGAGGCCTGGCGATTGGCCGCGGAGATGTGTCCATTCCGATCAAGACCGATGACCCCTGCCGAAACCTCGGCAAGCACCGTTTCAATGAACTGACGATCCTGATCAGCCGTGTCCCTTGCGCGTTGCAGGGCGGTCTGCTGCGCCTGAAGATCGTGAGTCATGCTGTTGAACGCATGAGACAATACTGCCAGTTCTTCAGAGTCATTCTCAGTGTCGACACGGGCTGTCAGGTCGCCGCCGGCGATCCGGCCGGCAGCCTGGACAAGACGCCCTACGGGACCGGAAATGGCGTTGGCCGCCCCCATGCCCAGCCAGACGGCCCCCACCAGGACCAGAAGCGCGGTCTCCACATAGGACAGGGCAAAGACCGTCTGGATCCGGGCGCGACTGGCCGCTGCCTCCCGATAGGAAACCAGGCTGCTCTCAGCCTCCAGAAGATGATTGATGATCCCCTTTTCCACCGGCTTGGCGATGTAGAGATAGGCGTCGGGATAGGCCTTGAGACGATAGATCGCCCGCATGAGGTCCGAGGAATCAAAGGCGGGGACGGAAATGTCGCCCTCGTCAGCCGCCTTGAAGCTGGTGGCGGGAGGCACCACGAAGGGGGGGCTGTCCACGGCCTCGGCCCGGGCCAGAACCCGGCCTTCGCGATCAATCAGATAGGCGGCAGGGAAGCCATGATAGGCGGCCTGATAGGCCAGGAAGTGGCTGAAGGTCACCGGACTGGTTTGCAGGGCAGGTGCCGCCCTGTTCAGGTCCGCTGACATAAGGTCAACGTGTTCGCCGATATAGCGCTTCTGGTCCTCGATATATGAGCGCGCCACCGTAGCGGAGTTCTCCACCACGGTCTGGACACGGCTGGAAAACCAGTTGTCCACCCCACGATTGACCAGGACCCCATAGAACAGGGCCACGACGACGGCCGGGGCCACGGCCGCGACGGCAAACAGGGTCACGAAACGCAGATGCAGTCGCGCCCCTGCGTCCTCTGAACGGGCATCAAGCAGGGCCAGCAGCCTCAGGCCCACAGACCCGGCCAGGGCCAGGATCAAGGCCAGATTGAAGCCGAGGATATAGAGGATATTCCGCGAGGCCGGGGCCAGGGGCCCTGTTTCCGGCGGCGAGGCGGCCAGCAAGATGGCCACCCCGGTGAGGACCGCGGACAGGGCATAACCCCCGCCCAGGACATAACGCGACTGGACCAGCTGCCCCAGACGGGCAACCGGGCTGAAAATTGCGGCACTTTCCTCGGTCATCGCGGCCATGGACACAGACCCTAGCGGGACCTGTGCCATGAATTCAACAGCGATGTGGCCAGATTATCTCACATCCTTGCGAGGATCAGGCGACGGCCCTTAGCCTGTCACCCTCAACCCGGGCCTGGGGGAACAGGCGCAGGAAGTTCTCGGCATAGAACATGTCACGGATCGCGTCGCTGCGGTCTCCCAGGAAACCCTCGAAGCGCTTGATCGGATCGCGGCCACCTTCGACATGGGGATAGTCGCTGGAGAAGAGGTAGAGGTCAGGGCTGGAGTGGTCCACCAGCTTGCCGACATCCTCGAACACGAAGGGTGTGAAAGCCATCTGCTGGCGCAGCATGTCGGAGGGCTTGCGGCTGAAGGGGCTCTGGCCCTTGTCGGCACGGATCCAGTTCTTGGCCACCCAGTCCAGTCGGGTCAGCAACTCCGGAACCCAGCCGGCGCCAAGCTCCACGGCTGCCCCGCGCAGGGCCGGGAAGCGTTCGAAGACCCCGTCGATCACCATGACCGAGATGAAGGTCTCCGGCGTCTGATGCAGGATGGCGATATCCTTGGTGCGCAGATTTTCACCGCCACCCATCCAGTCCTTCACCAGGCCATGGCCGTTGTTCATCCAGGCCCGGGCCTGCTGCAGGGGGGCGCCGCCGACATGAAGCAGGAAGGGCAGACCGGATTCCGACAACCGCGCCCAGAAGGGGTCGAAGTCGATATGGCCGGGCGACCGCTCGCCGCAGGGCCGGTGCGGAATCCAGACCGCCTTGAGGCAGGTGGTCATGACCCAGTCCAGCTCGGCAATGGCCAGGGCCGGTTCATCAAGCGGGATGATGGCCACCCCCATCAGACGGGGATCAGCTGAACAGAAATCGGCCATATGCCGGTTATGGGCCCGGGTCGCGGCATAGCGCAGTTCCGGGGTGATCTTGCTGCTGGGCGAAAAGGGCATGGTCACCGAATGGGTGGCAAAGACCAGCTGTTTGCGGAAACCCAGCAGATCCATGGCCTTGGACCGGTCACCGGGCTCGAAGGCCCCCAGGGCCTGGATCTCCTTGGAGCTTTCGATCAGCCGGTCACCAAGGGCAATCTGGGCCGCGATATGGGCTTCGCTATGGCGGCTGCCCTGGCCGACGATCACCGCCACCTCCTCATCAGTGACAAGGGAGGCGTTATAGTTGACCTCCGGAATCTGGTCCCGGATCCCGGGATCAGCATACTTCTTCAGGAAATCCGGCAGCTCCATGATGTGGCTGTCAGCATCATAGAAGGGACGGTCGCTGGGGGCATAGGCCATGGGTTTCCTCCGTACGGCCTCTTCCTCCACGCTGAGGCGGGCCTTTCGAAGGCAGTATTCAACCGAATGCCTCGCCTGTCACGCGATGGATCAGCGCCGCCCGCGGCTCATCTCGACTCCCAGGTCCTGGATCTTCTTGCGCAGGGTGTTGCGGTTGAGGCCGAGGATCTCCGCGGCCCGCACCTGATTTCCGCGGGTGGCGGACAGGGTGAGCTGGATCAGGGGGCGCTCGACCTCCTCCAGTATGCGGTCATAGAGACCGACCGGGGGAATGCCGTCCGGCTGTTCGGCGAAATAGCCACCAAGGTGACGCTCCACCAGGGCGGCCAGGGTCAGGGGGCCTTCCTGTCCAGCCACGACCGGCTGCTGGTCAGCCAGTTCACGCTCCACGATCCGGGCCGAAATCAGTTCCTCGGCATAGAGGGCGCAGATCCGGCGGATCAGGTTTTCGAGTTCCCGCACATTTCCCGGCCACTGATGCAGCTTCAGCCGGTCAAGCGCCGCAGAGTCGATGGTCTTGGAGGGCAGGCCCTCGCGGTTTGCCCGCAGCAGGAAGGCCCGGGCCAGATCCGGAATATCCTCGACCCGATCTCGGAGGGGCGGCAGGCGCAGGGGGGCGACATTGAGCCGGAAATAGAGATCCTCGCGGAACAGGCCCTGCTGAATAAGGGCGCGCAGGTCTCGATTGGTCGCCGCGATGAGCCGGACATTGGGCCGACGCCCTGTGCGAGGGTTCAGGGCCGGTTCGGAGCCGTCGATCACCCTCAGAAGGCGGGTCTGGGCATCCAGGGGCATGTCGCCGATCTCGTCCAGGAACAGGGTCCCGCCATCGGCCTCCACCAGCTTGCCATAGTCGCCGTCCTCACGACCGAAGAGCTCGGTCTCGACCCGCTCGCGGGGGACAGCGGCCAGGTTGATGACCACGAACTTGCCGTCCTTGCGACGCCCCATATCGTGCAGGGCGCGGGCGACCAGCTCCTTGCCGGTGCCGCTCTCCCCGAGGATCAGGACCGTCAGGTCCGCTCCCACAAGACGGGCAATGGTACGATAGACATCCTGCATGGGGCCGGATCGGCCGATCAGAGGCAGGCGATCGTCCCGCACGGCGCGGGCCTGGGCCTTGGAGGCCTCGGCATCGGCCGGTCGGGCCAGGGCACGCCGGGCGGTCGCTGTCATGTCATCCAGGTCGAAGGGCTTGGGCACATAGTCAAAGGCCCCGACCTCTGCCGCATTGACCGCGGTGAGCAGGTTGTTCTGCGCACTCATCACGATAACCGGCAGCTTGGGCCGTTCCTTGCGGATGCGTGGCAGGACGTCGAAGACATTCTCGTCAGGCATGACGACATCGGTGATGACGAGATCGCCCTCCCCGTCCGTAACCCACTTCAGAAGCGTCGTGGCATTGCCGGTCGCACGGACCTGATAACCCAGGCGGGTAAAGGCCTGGGACAGCACCAGCCGGATTGAGGCGTCGTCGTCAGCGATCAGGATCTTCTTGTTGGCATTGGCTGCGGCGGTCATGCTTCTGCGTCCTCATTGGAGGCTATGGGAAGCAGGACACGGAAACAGGTCCGCCCCGGCTCGGATTCAAAATCGATCAGGCCGCCATGGGCACCGATCAGTTTGGAGACCAGGGCCAGGCCCAGGCCGGCACCATTGGCCTTGGTGGTCACAAAGGGCTGGAACAGGCTTTCACGCATGTGGTCGGGAACCCCCGGCCCATTGTCGGTGATGCGGATCTCAAGCGGGGCCCCACGCAGGGCCTGGCCCGTAGCCGCCCGAACCTTCACCCCATGGCGGAAAGCCGTGTGGATGGTCACCTCGCCGCGGCCATCCCCCCGGGAATGGGCGGCTTCAGCTGCATTCTTCACGAGATTGAGGAAGACCTGGATCAGCTGATCCTCGTCGCCAAGGGCGGGCGGCAGGGAGGGGTCGTAGAATTCCCTGAGGCTGAGGCCATCGGCCACGCCGTTGATGGCCAGGGCGCGAACCCGGTCGAGAACCTGGTGGATATTGATCGGACGGCAGTCCGGCAGGGCGTCGTCGGAAAAGGCTTCCATCCGGTCCACCAGACGGCGTACCCGGTCCGTCTCATCCACAATCAGCTGGGCCAGGGGGGCGTCTTCGGCCTTGGCCCCGGATTTCAGCAGCTGGGCCGCGCCGCGGATCCCCGCCAGTGGGTTCTTGATCTCGTGGGCCAGCATGCGACCCAGGCCGACAATGGACCTCAGGCCGGCTGCCTCATTGCCGCGTTCAAACCCGAAGGCCCCGCCCTTGACGTGAACGGACAGAAGGACAGACCCGTCACCCAGGGGCACAGCAGCGCCGTCGGCTTCAAAGGGAGTCAGGCCGAACAGGCTGATCACCACGCCGCGTTCGCGGACAGGAGCCTCTTCCTCGATGGCGCGGTTAAGCAGGGAGACCAGGGCCGATCCTGGCGGCAGGGCCGCCCGGAAACGTCCCTTGGCCAGCAGGGCGAGGCCTTGACCGAAAAGGGCCTCGGCAGCCTCATTGACCGCCACCAGGGCGCCGTCAGCACTCACCACCATGGCCGGTTCCGGCGAGAGATCGAAGGCCGCCGATTTGAGGGCAGCCGTATCAAAACTGCCCTTTGCTGTGCGTGTTCGACTGTTCATGCCGCATTCCTCAGATCGGGATTGCCCCAGAGCGCCGTGAGGCCTGCCTCGACGGCGGCAGGATCCTCCATCCGACAAAGGCTGGAACGGGCTGCGCGCCTGGCCTGCGGATCAGCGGGCCAGGGCGCGTTTTCGATGTAGGAGGCCAGATGCTTGCGGAAAATCCGCAGGCCGAGACGGTCGCCATAGAATTTCAGACTGTCGCGGAAATGGTCCAGAGCGATGGCAAGCCGGGTATCCGCATCCGGGGCTTCAAAGGATTGCCCTGCCAGATCCGCCTCGATCTGGGCGGCAATCCAGGGGCGGCCATAGACCCCTCGGCCAACCATGACGCCATCAGCTCCCGACTGCTGCAGGGCCTGCCTGGCTGTATTGCCATCGACAATGTCGCCATTGACGATGACGGGGAGCGAAACGGCAGACTTCACATCCCGCACGGCGGACCAGTCCGCCACACCCTTGTAGAACTGGCAGCGGGTACGGCCATGGACCGTTATGGCCTGGGCCCCACAGCGCTCGGCCATGGCGGCGATCTCGGGCGCATTGCGGGAGGCATCGTCCCAGCCCAGGCGCATCTTGACGGTGACGGGAACCCCTACGGCCTCGACCGCCGCAGCGATGAGACGCTCGGCCAGTTCGGGTTCACGCATCAGGGCCGAGCCGGCAACCGCGCCTGCGGTCACTTCCCGGGCAGGACAGCCGAAATTGAGATCAATGATTTCTGCCCCAGCCGCAGCAGCGAGACGGGCCCCCGCGGCCATGGCCGCGGGATCGCGGCCGACCAGCTGCACCACCATGAGCGGCAGGCCCTCACCGACGGCAGCGCGGCGCACAACGTCAGGCCTGCCACGGGCAAACTCAACACAGGCCACCATTTCGGTCGCCATATAGGAGGCCCCCAGGCGCGCTGCCGCACGACGGAACGGAAGGTCGGAGACCCCCGTCATGGGAGCGATCCAGACCTTACCCTCGACCCTTACCTGACCGATTTCGAGCATACTGCCCATTTTTTACTCACCTTGATAGCTTCCTTTTTAGGCAATTTGTGCACCGCCGTAAAGCCAAACCTTTTGTCTCAGCGATGGACAATCGCGCCCTGTGGCCCGAATAACGCGGCATGAGCTTTGTCGCTGTCATCGTCGCTGCCGGGTCGAGCTTGCGGGCCGGCGCAGGACTGCCCAAGCCCTGGCGTCAGGTCGGAGGCAAGACGGTCGCCCGCTGGTCGCTGGAGGCCATGCTGGCAGCGGGGGCCGACCATGTGGTGGTGGTGGTCTCGGATAACCACCAGGAAACCGCAATCAAGGTGCTGGGCGACCTGCCTCGCTGGTCCGTGGTCGTCGGGGGTGCGAGCCGGCCTGAATCCGTCGTTCGAGGCCTGGAGGCCTTGGCCACGTCTCCTGAAACCCCCGTCCTCATCCATGACGCCGCCCGTCCCTTCCTGACCACCCGGCACATCCACTCCTTGCTGGAGGCACTGGTGGATCAGGACGGTGCCATACTGGCCCTGCCCGTCACCGACACCCTCAAGCGCGGTGACCAGACCATTGCAGCCAATGTGGAGCGTGCCGGCCTGTGGCGGGCCCAGACCCCCCAGGCCTTCAGGCTCGGCGAGATCAAGGCGGCCTATGCCGCCTGGCCGACGGACGCAGAGCTGACCGATGATGCCCAGGTCGCGGCCGCCCAGGGTGCCAGCATCGCCCTGGTTGCGGGTGATCCCCGGCTTATGAAACTGACCTATCCGGAGGATTTCAGCATGGCCGAAGCCCTGGCAGAGACCCGGTGGCGCAGCCGCACAGGCATGGGTGTGGATGCCCATCGGTGGGGACCCGGTGACGGGGTGTGGCTGTGTGGCGTGCTCATTCCCCACGACCAGACCCTGATCGGGCATTCAGATGCCGACGCAGGCCTTCATGCCCTGACAGACGCCATTCTCGGGGCCATCGGGGATGGCGACATCGGCGAGCATTTCCCGCCCTCCGATCCCCAGTGGAAGGGCGCCGCGTCCGACAGGTTTCTCAGACATGCGGCCGAACGGGTCCGCCTGAGGGGCGGACGCATCGTCAATGTCGACGTGACCCTCATCTGCGAGCAGCCGCGGATCAGGCCCCACCGGGATGCCATGCGTCAGAGGCTGGCGGAGCTGCTGGACCTGCCCCTGGACGGCGTCAGCGTGAAGGCCACCACCACGGAGGGCATGGGCTATACCGGCCGCCAGGAAGGGCTCCTGGCCCAGGCTGTGGCGACGGTGGAACTGCCGGCCTAGTCCCCCTAAGGGGGAGGTGGCACGCGTCAGCGTTACGGAGGGGTCCGCTACCTCAGGGAAGCCAGGTCCAGCCCTCCTTCACCTGGGCATAGAGAGCCCCGATGAGGTTGGTATAGTCATCCGTCCAGGGCCGAGCCGCATCGGGATCGCCGGGCTGCCAACGCTTGTCCGCAGCAAAGGCCGAGAGCGCTGCGGCATTGCGACCAATGATCACCGCATCTTCTGACGACTCCCACAGCACCGGGCTCTTGGCGGCTGCAGTATGCCGCTGGACCATGGACTGCGCGCCAGCGGCCCGGGCTACGGCCATGGCCGGACTGCGGAGCTCCAGATTGCGGTTGGACAGGTGCATGATGATGACCCCGTCCGGCCTGATCTTGGCCAGGTATCCTTTCACCGCCTCGACTGTCAGCAGGTGCGCGGGCACAGCATCCGAAGAGAAGGCGTCGATCAGCAGGATGTCGAACTGGTCGGCCGGCTGTTTCGCAAGGGTCTGGCGGGCATCGCCCAGGACATAGTCGATTTTGCCCTCGGCACAGGTCGTGGTGTAGCTGAAGTGCTTCGGGTCTGTGGAAACCCGGATCACGAGGGGATCGATCTCGAAGAAGGTCAGGTGATCCTGAGGCCGGGTATAGGCCGAGACAGCGCCGGTCCCCAGTCCCACCACACCGATCCGCAGAGGCCGGGGATCGAGACGACGCTCCAGGAAGACCTGCCCGATCGGCGTTTCGGGTGCGTAATAGACCAGGGGACGGCAGTCATAATCCGGATTGATCGCCTGGGCACCATGAAGTGTGGTGCCGTGGGACAGCATTCTGACCTGGCCGCCCAGGCCTTGGACGTGCATTTCAGACTGGCGGATCACGCCAAAGAAACTGCGCCAGCTGGTGCGGACGTCCATCTTGTCACCCACGACCTCGGCCGAGATCGACAGAAGCAGGATCAGCCCGAAGAAGATCAGGGCCCGGGCCCGCAGGATGAAGGCCATGACCATGGCCAGAGCCAGGCCGAGTTTGACCCCCAGCAACATCAGGTCCTGACCGCTGATCGCCGTCAGGTGGATGGTGGAATTGATAGGTCCCCAATAGGCCAGAGCCCCAAAGACCATGGTCGCCAGAGCCCCTGCGATCCCGCTCCCGAGACTGATCCACTGCCAGCGTTCCAGTCGCCCGGAGCCAAAGGGCCTGGCCAGGCAGGAAAGGGCCAGGACCAGGGGATATTCCCAGACATTGTTGAAAATGACCGGAGCGATGAAGGCGTTGAAGCTGCCCCCGACCACGCCACCAAGGGACATATAGAGATAGAATTCCGTGAGATGGGCAGGGTCAGGCCGCCGCGACACCAGAACCTGATGACACATTAGGGCAGTCAGGAAGAAGGCTGCCAGATGGATCGGAAGCTGAACGGCAAAGTTCGAGCCCTTGAAGGGCAGGATGGCACAGCAGGCTGCCAGGGCGGCGGCCTGAAGGAGCAGGGTCACATCCGGCTTAAGGATGGGCCGATCCGAAAAGGCGATGATGAAGGTGACCAGATACAGGGCCAGGGGAATGACCCAGAGGAAGGGCGCAGAGGCCACATCCGTGGTGATGTGGGTGGTGACCCCCAGCATCAGGCTGGATGGAATGGCCGCCAGGCCTACCCAGATCAGCCGCTCACGCACTGAGGGCCGAGCTGTGGCTGCCGGTGCTGCGGCTTCTACCTGGGTATCGCCACTAGAGCGGGCAATCCGCAGGGCGAGATATCCGATGATGAGAACAAAGGCCCCGTAACCGAGGCTCCAGCCCAGCCGCTGGTCGTGCAGGGTCGTCAATGGCTCGATCAGAACCGGATAGGCCAGCAGGGAGATCAGGCTGCCGAGATTTGAAGCGGCATAGAGGACATACGGCTCCTTGCCGGTCTCGGCGTGAAAGACCCGGGCATGCCAGGCCTGAACCAGGGGTGCGGTTGCAGACAGCACGGCAAAAGGCGCCCCGATCGAAAGGGTCAGAACCCCCACAAGCCAAAGATTGGGCTGGGTAGAGCTGGGTTCCCCCAGAAGACCTGTCACGCTCAGGGGCAGAACCAGGGCCGCGAGGGCCAGGACGGCCACATGGACAAGGCCCTGGACGCGCAGGGGGCCGATCCTCTGCAGGCCGTGGGCATAGGCATATCCCGCCAGAAGCGCTGTCTGAAAGAAGGCCATGGAGGTGTTCCAGACCGACGGACTGCCGCCGAGAAGCGGCAGCATCAGCTTTGCCACCATGGGCTGGACCATGAAGACCAGGGCCGCCGAGGTGAAGATGGTCAGGGCAAAAAGGCCCGGCGAGACCGAGGAACCCCTGCTTGGGGTGGTGTCAATTTCAGCCATGGGATCGAATCGCCTTGTGTCAGTAGCCCGGGCAATGTTGTGGTCGGCCATTCTAAGGAAGCCTTTACGACCGGAATAAACCCCCAGTTGTATCAGGGTCAGAATTCTCGCGCCGGAGCCGGTCCCATGTTGTTCAATCTCGAAATCGAAACCCTTGCCCGTCTGTTGATTGACGAAGCCCGGGAGCGCTCGCTTCGGATTGTGACGGCCGAGAGCTGCACCGGGGGATTGGTCGCCGGCGCGATCTGCGCCATCCCGGGGGCCTCCGATGTCTTCGAGAGGGGCTTCGTCACCTATACCAACCGCGCCAAGCAGGAGTTGCTCGGTGTGCCCGGTGACTTGATTGCCGACCTCGGAGCGGTGTCCGAACCGGTTGCCCGGATGATGGCCGAGGGCGCGCTGGAAGCATCAAATGCCCACATCTCGGTGGCCATAACCGGGGTCGCTGGCCCGGGCGGCGGTACAGCCATGAAGCCCATGGGCACGGTCCATATCGCCACGGCGCGAACCAATCACGGTCTCATGCACCGTCAGGAATTCTTTCAGGTCGAAACCCGGGCCGAGGTCCAGCTCTGTGCCGTCCAGGCCGCGCTCCAGGCCCTGCGCGACCGGATGACCTAGCCGTAAAGGACCTTTGCCCGGTCCTCGAAACAGGCCATCAGCCTGTCTACCGCCTTGTGAAAATTGGCCTGGAGCAGGCTCTTCAGCAGGGGCGACTTGAACTCGAAATCGATCTCGAACTCCACCCTCGTTCCCGCAGGATCAGGGTGGAAGACCCAGCGATTGGCCAGGGTCTTGAACGGCCCGGACAGAAGAGCGACGTCGATCTGACGGCTATCGGGATTGCGCCTGACCCGGGTGGAGAAGGACTCCTTGAGAAAGGAAAAACCGATCCCGGCCTGGGCATCCACCCAGCTCAGACCCTCGGCGTCCGTCCGGGCATTCCAGGTCCTCATGGCCGTGATCCAGGGGACGAACTGAGGATAGGCGTCCACATCCCCGACCATCTGGAACAGCTGATCGGGACTATAGGGCAGGATCCGGGTGACCTGGTGTCTCAGCGCGCCGCATCCTGTGCCAGACGCGCCGCCTTCAGCCGGGCGAAATCCTCTCCCGCATGGTGCGACGACCGGGTCAGGGGACTGGCCGAGACCATCAGGAAGCCCTTGGCCCGGGCGATTTCCTCATAGGCCTTGAACTCGTCCGGATGAACGAAGCGGTCGACGGCAGCGTGCTTTCGGGTCGGTTGCAGATACTGCCCGATGGTCAGGAAATCGACGCCAGCTGAACGCATGTCGTCCATGACCTGCATGACCTCTTCCTTGGCCTCCCCAAGGCCGACCATCAGGCCGGACTTGGTGAACTGGTTGGGGTCACGTTCCTTCACCCGCTCCAGCAGGCGAAGGGAATGATAGTAGCGGGCACCGGGACGGATCTGCAGATAGAGCCGCGGCACGGTCTCCAGGTTGTGATTGAACACGTCCGGGCAGGCATCGATCATGGTCAGGGCCGCATCCACCGGCTTGCGCAGGAAGTCCGGGGTAAGGATCTCGATGGTGGTGTCCGGCGCAGCCAGACGGATGGCCTGAACGACTGCCGCGAAGTGTGCAGCCCCGCCATCCGCCAGATCATCGCGGTCCACCGAGGTGATGACCACATGCTTCAGCCCCATCAGGGCCACAGCCTCCCCTACCCGGCCAGGCTCGGTGGGATCCAGGGCCTCGGGCTTTCCCGTAGCCACATTGCAGAAAGCGCAGGCCCGGGTGCAGATTTCGCCCATGATCATCATGGTGGCGTGGGACTGGGTCCAGCACTCGCCGATATTGGGGCAGGCCGCTTCCTCACAGACCGTGGTCAGGCCATGGGCCTTCACGATGGACCGGGTGGCATTATAGCCAGCCGAACCTGGCGCCCTGACGCGCAGCCATTCCGGTTTGCGCAGCATGGGCGTGTCCGGACGGGCCTGTTTTTCAGGGTGTCGGGGCCGTGGTCCACCCACTGTGTCAATCAGCGTAGCCATGCCCCCTAGATCGGCCTTCGGCGCGCGCCAATCAAGCCGCGATTGAGCAGCCTTGCCCATTGCTGCGCGAACAGATTGAAGTCGCCTCATGCGTCGCCTGCTCGTCAGTCTGGGTTTGAGCCTCTTCCTCGCCGCCTGCGGCCAGGGCGAGGCCATGGGCCCGTTTTCGGAGACCCGGACCCCGGCCACCCTGGGGCCGCGGTTCTTCGCGCCGGAGGCCTGGGCCTGGGGATTTATCCAGACCGGTGACAAGCCGGTGCAGCGCTACGGCGTGGCTTCCACCTGGCGGGCCCCGAGGGCCATCATCATCCTGCTGCCGGGCTATGGCGAAAGCGCCGAGGTCTGGTTCGAGACGACCCGGGATCTGACGGCACGAGGCTATATCGTCTGGACCCTCGAGCGTGCCGGCCAGGGCGGATCTGGGCGCTATACCCTGCCCCGCGATTTGGGCCATGTCCCGGACGTCGAACCCGATGTCGCCAATCTCAAGGCCCTGGTCAGGGTGGTTATCAAGCCCCGCCCAGGCATGCCTGTGATCCTGCTTGGACACGGAGACGGTGGCCTTGTGGGTCTGCGTGCCGTTCAGCAGGGGCTCAAGGTCGACGGCCTCGTGGTCTCCTCCCTGCAAATGCCGCCAAAGGGCCTGACACCGGATGCGCCCAAGACCCTGGCTGGACGGATCGGCTTCGGTCAGTTGCCTGACGCCGGATGGCGCCCCTGGACCCGGACCAGTGCCGATGACCTGGCTCTTGGCCGGACACATGATGTCTGGCGCGGAGCTGTGCGCCAGGCCTGGCAATTGACCAATCCAGACCTGCGGATGTCTGGACCCAGCCTGGGCTGGCGCACGGCCCAGGCCAAGGCGGGACGCGCGGCGGAACGGGACGCGATCCAAACCCGCACGGCGGTTCTCATGCTCCGCCCGACCGTTGCCGACGCCGCCCTCTGCAATCAGATTTCCGGGTGCCAGGCCCGCGCCCTGCCCGGGTCAGGAAGCGCTCCGCATCTTGAGTCTGACCGTTGGCGGCGTGTCTGGCTGGGGGAGGTTCTGGCCTTTGTCGCGGACAAGGTCGAGGCCCAGAGGACCCGGGACGTCGCCCCGGTTCACACCCAACCCTCTGTTTCTGCATCGGAAAGACCCGCTGCAGGCGTTCCGGTCACTCACGCTCCGTAACATATCTTTTCAATGCCCCACCCCAAGGCTAGGTTGTCGCCATAAGAAACGGCGGTCCTGTCGGGAGGTTTTCGCCCTTGTCGCGTGCTTTTGATCCGCATTCCAGCGAGCGGTCGGTCTTTGACGCCCTGGTTGACGCCCGCTCCCAGTATGGAGCCAAGAAGCTGATCCTCGAGGATCAGGACCGTAATCCTCTCAGCTATACCGACCTGATCCGGGCGGCCTTTGCCCTGGGGCGCAAGATCGCCGCCATGACCAAGCCCGGTGAAAACGTCGGCGTCATGCTGCCGGCCAGCAGCGCGGCTGTGGTGACTTTTTTCGCCCTGCACGCCTTTGGCCGCGTGCCGACCATGCTGAACTTCACCTCCGGCATCCGGAACCTGAAGGCGGCCTGCAAGCTGGCCAATGTGAAGACGGTGCTCACGGCCAACAAGTTCATCGAACAGGGCCAGCTCCACGACCTGATCGACGCCATCGAGGAGGTGGCCAAGGTCGCCTATCTGGAAGATGTGCGCGAAAAGGTTGGTCTGTCAGACAAGCTGTTCGCCGCCACAGCCGCAGCCTTCCCCAAGCGGTTTCGACATGAATCCGCGCCGTCAGCCCCCGGCGTCATCCTCTTCACCTCTGGCAGCTTCGGTGCCCCCAAGGGTGTGGTGCTCAGCCAGCAGAACCTGATCGCCAATGTGGAGCAGATCGCCTCCCACATTCCCCTCGATCCGGCCTGGGTGATGTTCAATCCCCTGCCGACCTTCCACTGCTTCGGACTGACCGCAGGCGTCCTCCTGCCGATCCTGACGGGCATGAAGGCCTTCGAGTACCCCTCGCCCCTGCACACCAAGATCATACCGCCCCTGCTTAAGGACACCGGCGCCTCCATCCTTCTGGCGACCGACACCTTCGTGAATCAATATGCCCGGGTAGCCGAGCGCGACGAACTTTCCGGTCTGAAATTCATCGTCTGTGGCGCTGAAAAGGTTCGGGAAGAAACCCACAACCTCATACGCGACAAGTTCGGGGATGTGCCCCTGCTCGAAGGCTACGGGGCTACCGAGGCGGCTCCCGTCATTGCCGTGAACAAGCCCCTGGACAATCGTCGGGGCACGGTTGGCGGCATCCTGCCTGGCGTGGAAACCCGGCTTGAACCCGTCGAGGGCATTCCCGGCGGCGGGCGCCTCTATGTGCGCGGCGTCAATGTCATGTCCGGCTATCTCAATGAGAACGGGACCATCGACCCCCCCGGTGATGGCTGGCACGATACCGGCGACGTGGTGGACATTACTGATGACGGCTGGATCACCATCAAGGGTCGGGTGAAGCGCTTTGCCAAGGTGGGTGGGGAAATGGTGTCCCTGACCGCCGCCGAGGACATCGCCCTCGCCGTCTGGCCCGACAGCCGCCACGCGGTCATCGCCATGCCGGACTCCAAGAAGGGCGAGCGCCTGATCCTGGTCACAGACCGACCGGACGCCGATTCCACGCCCCTGGTGGCCCATGCCAAGTCCATCGGCGCGCCCGAACTGGCCGTGCCGCGCAAGATCATCAAGGTGGCCGAGATCCCGGTCCTTGGCACCGGCAAGACCGACTATGTCACCATTCAGCGAATGGTCGAGGCTGACGGTCGCCGCGCCGCCTAGAGATGCAGGACCTTGCCATAGGCGTCGAGGGACGCCTCGTGCATGGCCTCGCTCATGGTGGGGTGCGGGAAGACGGTGGCATGGAGGTCTGCCTCTGTGGCCTCCAGGGTGATGGCAAGGGCAAAACCCTGCACCATTTCCGTGACTTCCGCGCCGATCATGTGGGCCCCGATCAGGGCACCTGTCGCCTCGTCAAAGACCACCTTTACAAAGCCCTCTGTCTCCCCAGCGGCGATGGCCTTGCCATTGACGCGGAATGGGAAACGTCCCACCCGCACCTTCAGACCCTGAGCCTTGGCCGCCGCCTCGGTCACGCCCACTGAAGCGATCTGAGGGGTGGAATAGGTGCAGCCCGGGATCGGGGCTGTGAGGTTGCTGGAAGCAATCCCGGCAATGTGTTCGATGCAGTGAACCCCTTCATGGCTGGCCTTGTGGGCAAGCCAGGGCGGGCCGGCGACATCGCCAATGGCATAGAGACCCGGAACGCCAGTGGCTCCATGGCTGTCAGTCACCACATGTGTGCGATCGACCTTCACCCCCAGAGCCTCCAGCCCCAGGTTCTCGACATTGCCGACAATGCCGACAGCCACGATGGCCACATCGGCCGACAAGGTTTCCGTCTTGCCGCCACTCTCCAGTTCGAGAGTGATACCCTTGGCCGATTTGGTCAGCTTGCGAACCGAGGCTGCGGTGCGGAACTTCAGGCCGCGCTTCTCAAAGGCCTTGCGGGCCGCTGAAGAGACCTCCTCGTCCTCCACTGGCAGGATGCGATCCAGGGCCTCGATCACTGTAACATCTGACCCAAGCGCATTGTAAAAACATGCAAATTCGATCCCGATTGCGCCGGACCCGATGACCAGTAACGACTTGGGCGCTGATTTGGGCACAAGAGCGTCGCGATAGGCCCAGACCTGTTTGCCATCCGGTTCCAGACCAATGGCGGGGATGGTCCTGGCGCGGGCACCGGTGGCCAGGATCACGTGTTTGGCGCTCAGGGTCCGGGTTCCACCGGCCTTGAGGGCCACAACGACCTTGGGGGCTGGGGTCGCCTTTTCGAGGCTGGCCGTGCCTTCCACCACCTCGATCTTGTGCTTCTTCATCAGGAAGGCGACGCCGGAATTCAGCTGGGTCGCGACCTTGCGGGAGCGGTCGACAATGGCCCCAAAGTCGAAGCTCGCCTTTTCCACCTTGATCCCGTACTCGGCCAGGTGGCCCAGATTGGCATAGACCTCCGCACTTTTGAGCAGGGCCTTGGTGGGGATACAGCCCCAGTTCAGGCAGATCCCGCCCAGGACCTCGCGCTCGACGATCGCTGTTTTCAGGCCCAGCTGGCTGGCCCGAATGGCCGTCACATAGCCGCCGGGGCCGGAACCGATCACCACCACATCAAAGGCATCAGACATCAGAGCAGGGCCTCAATGGCAGCTTGAAGGGACGCAGGTTCGGCATTGGGGGCGAAGCGGTCCACCAGCCTGCCCGACCGGTCGGCCAGGAACTTGGTGAAGTTCCACTTGATGGCGCGACTGCCCAGCAGGCCGGGCTTTTCGACCTTCAGCCAGGCATAGAGAGGATGGGCCTTGGGACCATTGACCTCGACCTTGCGCATCATGGGGAAGGTCACGTCATAGGTCAGGGAACAGAAGCTGGCGATTTCCTCGGCATTGCCCGGTTCCTGGGCCCCGAACTGGTTGCAGGGAAAGCCCAGGATAACCAGACCACGGCTAGCATATTTGCGGTTCAGGGCTTCAAGCCCTTCGAACTGCGGGGTGAAGCCGCATTTGCTGGCCGTGTTGACGATCAGAACCACCTTGCCCTGATAGTCCGCCAGGGGCGCCGGGCGACCGTCCAGGGTCTCGGCCGTGAAGTCATAGAGGGTCATGGCCAGGTCCTTCAGGCGATCATGGTGATCGGGTCTTCGATCAGGGTCTTGAAGGCACCCAGCCAGCGGGCTCCGACGGCCCCATCCACCACACGATGATCGCAAGTCAGGGTCACGGTCATCACGGTGGCAACAGCCAACTGGCCGTTGCGCACGACAGGACGCTGTTCGCCAGCCCCGACCGACAGGATGCAGCCCTGGGGCTGGTTGATGATCGAGGCAAAGCTGCGGATGCCGAACATGCCGAGATTGGAGATGGAAAAGGTCCCGCCCTGGAACTCGTCGGGCTTCAGCTTTTTGGACCTGGCCCGCTCGGCCAGATCCTTGGCCTCGGTGGCAATGGCCGCCAGGCCCTTGGTCTCAGCCTTGCGGATGATCGGGGTAATCAGGCCGCCCTCAATGGCGACTGCCATGGCGATGTCGGCATGGTGGTGCAGGGCGATGCCTTCCGGGGAATAGGAAGCATTGGCCTCCGGCACCTGTTTCAGGGCCAGGGCAGCGGCCTTGATGATCAGGTCATTGACGCTGACCTTGACCCCCTGGCGCTCCAGCATGGCATTGATCTTCACCCGTCCGGCCAGAAGGGCATCGATCTCGAGATCGATGGACAGGGGGAAGTGAGGCACATCGCGGAAGCTCTCGGTCATCCGCCGGGCGACGGTTTTCCGCATTCCATCCAGGGGCACCAGGTCATAGGTACCGTCGGCAATGCCCATCTGGGCAAGGCTCTGGACCTGGGCCGGTGGGGCTGAGGTAACAGGAGTTGCCACTGGGCGAGCCGCCCCGGGCTGGGCGTTTTCCACGTCGCGCTTGATGATGCGGCCATGGGGGCCGCTGCCCTTCAGACTGGCCAGATCGAGGCCCTTGGCGGCGGCAATCCGTCGGGCCAGGGGCGAAGCGGCGATGCGATCGGTCCGCCTCGCCACAGCGACAGAGGCCGCAGCGGCAGGAACGGGAGCGGCGATGGGTGCCACCGCCGCCGGGGTCGGGGCTGTGGCAACAGCTGCGCCTTCGCCAGTCAGAAGAGCGATGGGCGAATTGACCTTCACCCCTTCAGTGCCCTCTGCGATCAGCAGGCTCTCGACCACCCCCTCATCCACCGCCTCCACCTCCATGGTGGCCTTGTCGGTTTCGATCTCGGCGATCACATCACCAGAGGCGACCTTGTCACCCACCTTGACGTGCCATTTGGCCAG
>CAIYZB010000166.1 GCA_903930545.1 uncultured Alphaproteobacteria bacterium | reverse complement strand
GGCGGGGCCTATGTCATGGTCTCGGTGATCCAGCCGCGCAATCCGGTCTCCTCGCCCAAGCCCCGTCGGGCCCTGGGTCTGGTCTATGTGCCCCTGGATCCCAAGGACCGGAAGCTGAGCGTCGATCTGGCCACGCCTGCCAAGCAGGATTCCCGCGCCGTCCTCGAAGTGCCCATCACCATCAAGGGCGTGGGTTTTGGCGGCAAGGCCCGGGTCACCCTCTCGGCGGTGGATGAAGGCATCCTGCGCCTGACCCGGTTCGAGAGCCCCGATCCCGTGAAGTGGTATTTCGGCAAGCGGGCCCTGACCCTGAACTATCGTGACGACTATGGCCGTCTGCTGGATCCCAATCTCGGGGCTCCGGCCAATGTGAACTTCGGGGCAGATGGCGTTGGGGGTGAGGGTCTGACCGTCACCCCGATCAAGACCGTGGCCCTCTGGTCCGGCATCGTGGAGACCGGTCTGGACGGCAAGGCCGTGATCCGTCTGCCGGCCCCGGACTTCAATGGGGAGCTGCGGCTCATGGCCGTGGCCTGGACCGACAGTGCCGTGGGCGGCACGGCCAAGCCTCTGGTGGTGCGAGAACCGGTGGTGACAGAGCTTTCCCTGCCGAGATTCCTGGCGCCGGGGGACAAGGCCTATGCCACCCTCGAACTGCATAATCTGGAAGGCAAGGTTGGCAGCTATATCGCCGAGCTGACCTCACAGGGCGGCATACTGGCTCCCTTCAAGAAGGCCTTTGCCCTGGCTACCGGCCAGCGGGTCGTGGAACGCATCGCCTTTGCCGCCCCCACCCATACGGGGGTCGGCAAGGTGGGCTTCAAGGTTTCCGGCCCGGGCTTCAACACCAGCCGTGACTATCCCATCCAGACCCGTCTGGGCTGGAGTGCCATTACCCGCACCACCACGGCCCTGCAGGGGGCGGGCACAAGCTATACCCCGCCCGCCGAACTGCTGGCCGGACTGGCAGCCGGAGATGTGACCCTCCAGGTCTCCTATTCGCCCTTCCGCGGATTTGACCCTGGTCCCATCGCCGTCGCTCTTGGACGCTACCCCTATGGCTGCACGGAACAGACCGTCTCGGCGGCCTATCCCCTGCTCTATGCCCCGGAGGTTTCCACCGATCCCAAGGTTCGCCGCACCTCTGCCGCCCTGAAC
The DNA here is from genome assembly GCA_903930545.1 of uncultured Alphaproteobacteria bacterium. GTDB lineage: Bacteria > Pseudomonadota > Alphaproteobacteria > Caulobacterales > Caulobacteraceae > Phenylobacterium. Next base: position 1,658 of record CAIYZB010000166.1, on the reverse strand, counting down.
GGGGCGGTGAGCCGTCTGCTGGACCGTCAGACCCTCGACGGGGCCTTCGGGCTCTGGCGGGTGGGTGACGGTGAGGCCGATGCCTGGCTGGGCGCCTATGCCACCGACTTCCTGATCGAGGCCCAGAAGGCCGGGGCTCCGGTCCCGCAACAGGCCATCGACCGGGCGCTCGGGGCCATGCGCCAGATCTCCCAGCCGGAGGGTTGGGTCTCCATCTCCTATCGTCTGGATTATCCGGACTGGTGGGCCGGGTCGCCTGAGGCGTCCAAGAAGGCCACCGAGACCATGCGCAGCCGCGCCTCGGCCTATGCCCTCTATGTCCTGGCCAAGGGCGGACGGGGAGACCTGGCCCGTCTGCGCTGGTGGCACGACGTCCAGATGAAGTCCGAAGCCTCACCCCTGGCCAAGGCCCAGATCGGGGCCGGCCTGGCCATGATGGGGGATCGGGCCCGCGCCCGCTCCGCCCTGAAACAGGCCATCCGCTCCCTGGGCTATCGCGACGAGAGCGACTGGTACCAGAGCCCGCTTCGCGACGTCGCCGCTGTCATCGCCCTGGCCTATGAGGCCGGGGAACCTGATCTGGCCCGCAGCCTCCAGTCGCGACTGGAAAATGCGGTCAAGGATCCGGACGCCCTCAATACCCAGGAACAGGCCCGCCTGCTCCAGGCCGCCCATGCCATGCTGAAGGCGGCCGGGACCATGAAGGTCAATGCCACGGGGGCTGTGGCCCTGAAGTCAGTGGCTGGGGGTCCGCGCTGGGCCGTCGGCAAGCTGTCCCAGGCCCGGTTCACGAACCAGGGCACAGGTGCCCTTTGGCGGACGGTCACCGTGACTGGCACCCCCATCGCGGCACCGGGGGCCGAAGCCAATGGCATGTCCCTGACCAAGAAGCTGTTCAGCTTCACCGGCGGAGCCGTGGATCCGGCGAGCCTGAGGCAGGGGGATCGCGTGATCGTCCTGGTCACCGGCCGTTCGATCCAGGCTCGCTCCATGGCCCTGGTAGTGGATGACGCCCTGCCCGCCGGCTTCGAGATCGAGACCGTCCTTGGTCCCGACGATGCCCAGAACGGTCCCTTCCGCTTCCTGGGTGAGCTGTCGGCGGCAGATGTCCAGGAGGCCCGTGACGATCGATTCATCGCCGCCATGGACCTGCCGGGACGTTCGGCCTTCAGCTTCGCCTATGTGGCCAGGGCGGTGACGCCGGGTGACTTCCTCCTGCCGGGGGCCCTGGCCCGGGACATGTATCGTCCCGGCCTGAATGCCCGGACAGTGGCCGGTCGCACGGCCATTTCGCCGGGGTCCTAGGTGGGGCCAGAGGTCTCGTCGGGTCTCGTCCGGCGTCTAACCCTGGGCCTCATGGCCCTGCTGGCGGTAGAGACGGCGGTCTTTGCCCTGGACGGCCTGATGCCCCCGGATATGAGCCGGGCGCATCGGTCGTCCCCGGTTGCCCTGGATCATCGGGGAGCCTGGCTAAGGGCCCTGCCGGTGGAGGACGGCCGCTGGCGTATCCGGGCCGATCTGACCCGAACGGACCGTACCTTTACCCGGACCCTGATCGGGATCGAGGACAAGCGCTTCTGGCTGCATCCGGGGGTAGACCCCCTGTCCCTGGTCCGGGCCATAGGCTCGGCCGTGGTCCATGGCCAGGTGACCTCCGG
>CAIYZB010000165.1 GCA_903930545.1 uncultured Alphaproteobacteria bacterium | reverse complement strand
TCCGGATGCCGGGCCAGATAGGCTTCTAGGGCATCGGCCGTGGCGTCAGGCTGATGGATCAGGGGGGTGCCCGGCTTGAGGGCCGCCCGGAACAGGTCAGCGACAATCTCGTAATGGGTGCAGCCGAGGATGGCCCGGTCCGGGGCGCGGCCGATGCGGGCGGTGATAGCCTTCACATGGCCTGCGATGGCCGCCGACATGTCCTCTGGGCTGGCCCCGGTCTCGATCAGTCGGGCCAGCTCGGGGCAGGGCTCGGAAAAGACCGCCACATCGTCGCGGCGCTTGTCGATCTCGATCTCATAGACCCTGGAGCGGGCGGTGGCCGGGGTGGAAAAGACCGCGAGGATCTCAAGGACCTCGATCTTTTCGCCGCTGCGATCACGTTCCTGTTCCCAGGACATGCCCGTGGCGGCCTCGATGGTGGGGACGATGATCCCCAGGACATTGACCGGCCGGCCGATTTCCTTGCGATAGCCCGGCAGCCAGGTCTGCTGAAGACGCCTCAGGGCCACGCCGGAGGCCGTATTGCAGGCCAGGATCACCAGATCGCAGCCGGCCTCGAACAGGCGCTGGCATCCGGCGCGTGTCAGGTCGACAATCTCCTCGCCGCCGCGGCCGCCATAGGGGGTATTGGCCTGGTCAGCCAGATAGACGAAGTCCGCCTGGGGCATACGCTCCACCAGGGCCCGGTGGATCGACAGGCCGCCGATCCCTGAATCAAAGACGCCAATGCTCATGGCCAAAGGTTTATCGAGCCCCCGTCGCCCCGTCGAGGTTCGTCTCGTGACGGTCCTGTAAGGTGACGCGGTGTCGTTCAGTGCCTAAGGTCGCGGCCAAACCTGATCTGGAGTTCCCATGAAGAGGCGTAGTTTCCTGGCCGCATCCGGCGCGATTGCCGCCAGCTCCCTGTTACCGACCCTGGGACAGGCCCAGACGGCCAACCCCCTGGTCGCGCCCTGGACGGGTCCTTTCGGCGGGGTTCCGCCCTTTGACAAGGTCAGGGTGGAGGACTTTTCCCCGGCGATGGACGCGGCCATGGCCGCGAACCGCGCCGAGATCACGGCCATTGCCGCCAATCCGGCCCCGGCCAGTTTCGAAAACACCATTGTCGCCCTCGAGCGATCAGGAGCCACCCTGGACCGGGTCGGGACCTATATGGGGATCTGGTCCGGAACCCTGTCCACCCCGGCCATGCAGGCCGTGGAACGGGACATGGCCCCCAAGGAGTCGGCCCACAGCGACGCCATCATCCAGAACGCGGCCCTCTTTGCCCGCATCCAGGCGGTCTATGATGCCCGGGAAACCGCGGGCCTGACCCCGGAGCAACAGCGCCTGACCTGGCTCTACTGGAACCGGTTTGTCCGCGCCGGGGCGCGGCTGTCGCCGGAGGCCAAGCTGAGGGTTGCGGCCATCAATGCCGAGCTGGCCGGCCTGTTCACGGCCTTCAGTCAGAACCTGCTGGCCGATGAGACCAACTATGTCCTCTATCTGCGCACCGAGTCCGAACTGGGCGGCCTGCCGCAGGATATCCGGGATGCGGCGGCGGCGGCGGCCAAGGCCCGGGGCCATGAAGGCGAATGGGCCATTCTCAATACCCGCTCCTCCGTCGATCCCTTCCTGACCTATTCCACCCGCCGCGACCTGCGCGAAAAGGTCTGGAAGACCTTCTACAGCCGGGGCGACAATGGCGATGCCCATGACAATAACGGCCTGATCCGCAAGATCCTGAAGCTGCGTGTCGAGCGCGCCCGCCTGCTGGGCTATCCCACCCATGCCCATTTCCGCCTGGAAAATGCCATGGCCAAGACCCCGGAAAACGCCATGGACCTGATGCTGCGGGTCTGGCCCTCCGCCATTGCCCGGGTGAAGGAAGAAGTGGCCGAGATGCAGGCCGTCGCCGACAAGGAAAAGGCCGCCCTGCGCATCGAGCCCTGGGACTATCGCTTCTATGCAGAGAAGGTCCGGGCCGAGCGCTACGATCTCGATATGAACGTGGTCAAACCCTATATGCAGCTGGAAAAGCTGCGGGAGGGCATGTTCTGGGCCGCGGGTGAGCTCTATGGCTTCAGCTTCCATCTCCTGACCGACCTGCCCGTCCAGCACCCCGATGTCCGGGTGTGGGAGGTCAAGGGATCGGCCGGCCAGCATGTGGGGCTGTGGTATTTCGACCCCTATGCCCGGCCGGGGAAACGCTCCGGTGCCTGGATGAATGCCTATCGTTCCCAGGAAACCCATGCCGGGGTGGTGACCACTATCGTTTCCAACAATTCCAACTTCGTCAAAGGGGCTCCCGGCGAGCCGGTCCTGATCTCCTGGGATGATGCGGAGACCATGTTCCACGAATTCGGCCATGCCCTGCACGGCCTGAACTCGGCGGTGACCTATCCCTCCCTGTCCGGCACCGCCGTGGCCCGGGACTATGTGGAATTCCCGAGCCAGGTGAACGAGCACTGGCTGCCCACGCCCCAGGTGCTCAACCGTTTTGCCCTGCACGTCGAGACCGGCAAGCCGATCCCCGCAGACCTGGTGGCCAAGATCGAAAAGGCCCACACCTTCCGCCAGGGCTTTGATGTCACCGAATATCTGGCCTCGGCCCTGATCGACATGAAGCTGCACCTCGCGGGCGATGCTGACATCGATCCCGACGCCTTCGAGCGTGACGAGCTGAACAAGCTCGGCATGCCCAGGGAGCTGCCCATGCGCCACCGCACCCCGCAGTTCGGCCATGTCTTTGCCTCGGACGGCTATTCCGCCGGCTATTACAGCTATCTGTGGTCAGAGGTCCTGGCCCTGGATGCCTGGGAGGCCTTCGAGGAGGCCCCCGGCGGGGCCTATGACAAGCCTACGGCCAAGCGTCTGCACGACAAGGTCATGAGCATCGGCAATACAATTGACCCGGCGGTGGCCTATCGCAACTTCCGGGGCCGGGATCCGGACGTGAAGGCCTATCTGAGGGACAAGGGTTTTCCCACGACCTGAGTCTGGTTTCCTTGACCTTTCTGTCCTTCGGGCGCATAAGCCGCCCCTTCCGGCGCAGAGCAATCGCGCTCTCCACCGTCACGACCCCTGCAGACTGAAGGCAGGATGAGGACGGCGAGGCCCCCCGTCGACGTGATCGTCCACGGGGGTCGATTGCGTTTGGGCCTATTGGAGACGCTGCGTGTTTGACGCCCTGACAGATCGGCTTTCGTCCGTATTCGACCGGCTCTCCGGTCGCGGCGTGCTGTCCGAAAAGGATGTCGACGAGGCCCTGCGCGAGGTTCGCACCGCCCTCCTGGAGGCCGATGTCGCCCTGCCGGTGGTGCGGGACTTCATCGCCAAGGCCAAGGACCGGGCTGCTGGCGAGGCGGTGATCCGCTCCATCCGTCCGGCCGATCAGGTGGCCAAGATCACCTATGACGGCCTGGTGGAGATGCTGGGCGGCGAAGGCAATGCCGTCGGTCTGAACATCTCGCTGAACCCCCCCACGGTCATCATGATGGCCGGTCTGCAGGGCTCGGGTAAGACCACCACGGCCGGCAAGCTGGCCCTGAAGCTGGTGCGGGACCGAAAGAAGGTCCTTCTGGCCTCCCTGGATACCCGTCGTCCTGCGGCCATGGAACAGCTGGCCACCTTGGCCAAGCTGGCCGAGGCAGACAGCCTGCCCATCGTGGCTGGCCAGTCGGCGCCGGATATTGCCCGACGCGCCATGCAGGCGGCCAAGCTCCAGGGCTATGACATCCTGATCCTCGATACCGCCGGGCGCACCACCCTGGACGAGGCCATGATGGCCGAGGCTGCGGAGATCGCCCGGATCGCGACGCCTTCCGAAACCCTGCTGGTGGCTGACAGTCTCACGGGTCAGGATGCGGTGCGCACGGCCACCGCCTTCCACGAACGCCTGCCCCTGACTGGCCTGGTCCTCACCCGCGCCGATGGCGATGGTCGAGGCGGTGCGGCCCTGTCCATGCGGGCGGTAACTGGCCTGCCCATCAAGTTCCTTGGCGTCTCGGAAAAGATCGACGGGCTGGATGTCTTTGACGCCGCCCGGGTCGCCGGTCGTATCCTCGGCCAGGGGGACATTGTCGCCCTGGTGGAAAAGGCCACCCAGGACCTGGACCATGCCAAGTCCGAGGCCATGGCCCGCAAGCTGGCCAAGGGCCAGTTCGACCTGGACATGATGGCCGACCAGTTCGCCCAGATGAAGCGCATGGGCGGGATGGACGGGCTGATGGGCATGCTGCCCGGGGTCCAGAAGGTCAAGAAACAGATCGCCGAGGCCAATATCTCCGACAAGATGCTCGACCGTCAGGCGGCGATCATCTCCTCCATGACCAAGCTGGAGCGGAAAAAGCCTGATGTCCTCCAGGCCTCGCGCAAACGGCGGATCGCCGCCGGGGCCGGGGTGGATGTGGCCGAGGTCAATCGCCTGCTGAAACAGCACCGCCAGATGGCCGATGCCTTCAAGGCCATGAGCCGCGATGGCGGCAAGGGCTTTGCCCGCATGGCCCAGATGATGGGCGGCGGCGGGGCTGGCGGCATGGATCGTCTCAAGGCCCTGGGTGGCGGCAAGATGGCCCCGCCCGATCCGGCCCAGATGGAAGAACTGGCCAAACAGCTGGGAGGCGGCGCGTCCGGCCTGCCCGGTCTGGGTGGTGCGAAATTGCCTGGCCTGGGTGGCCTGCCCCCCGGCTTCAATCCCTTCAAGAAATCCTAGAGCTTACAAGGACTCCCATGCTCAAGATCCGTCTCGCCCGTGGCGGCGCCAAGAAGCGCCCCTATTATTCGATCGTCGTTGCTGACAGCCACTCGCCCCGCGATGGCCGTTTCATCGAAAAGGTCGGTGCCTATAATCCCCTGCTGAAGAAGGATGACCCGAACCGCGTCACCCTGAAGCTGGAACGCATCCAGGAATGGATCAGCAAGGGCGCCCAGCCCACCGACCGCGTCGCGCGCTTCCTGTCGCAACAGGGCCTGGTGAAGTGGGAAGCCGGCAAGAACCTGAAGAAGGGCGAGCCGGGCCAGAAGGCCAAGGAACGTGCCGGCGAGCGCGCCCAGCGTGAAGCCGATCGTCTGGCCGCCGAGGCTGAAGCCGCCGCCGCCCCGCCGCCGGCTCCGGAACCCGAGCCCGAAGTGGTCGAGGAAGCGCCTGCCGCTGAAGTCGCCGCTGAAGAGGCCCCCGCTGCTGAGGCTGCCGCCGAAGAAGCCCCGGCGGCCGAAGCTGCTGCTGAAGAAGCCCCGGCCGAATCGACCGAAGGCTAGGACCTGGACGGGAGGCGGTTTACCCCATGGCCGATCGCCTCCTTCAGGTTGGCCGGGTCTCAGGTGCCTTTGGCGTCAAGGGCGAGATCCGGATCACCACCTTTACCGAAGACCCCCTCGCCCTGAAGACCTATCGGGTCCTCAAGCGCGAGGACGGGTCGGCGGGCCTGACCCTGAATACGGTCAGGGCTGTGAAAGGTGCCGTGATTGCCACGGCCACGGGCATCGAGACCCGTGACCAGGCCGAGGCCCTCAAGGGTCTCAAGCTTTTTGTCTCAAGAGATGACCTGCCCGACCCGGATGAGGACGAGTTCTATCTCGCCGATCTGGTGGGTCTGGCCGTGCGCGATCCCGATGGCGAGGCCATGGGGGTCATCAAGTCCGTCCAGGACTTCGGGGCCGGAGACCTGCTGGAGGTCCAGCCCCCCGTCGGGGCGACCTGGTGGCTTCCCTTCACCCGTGAGGCTGTTCCCGCAGTCGACATCGCCGGCGGCTTCGTCACCGCCGTGCGCCCCGAAGAGATCGACTAGTCCTTCGGTTTGGTCAGGTCGGCCCGGTCGAGGTCGAGCTGGTCAGCCCCGATGGTCTCCAGATCCGGCAGGCGGGCCTTGAGGTCCGCTGCAAAGCTCTTGGCATCGCCGACAATGATCACATTCATCTGGGCCGGATCCAGATGGGTCTTTGCAAAGCTCTGGACCTGGTCCGGAGACACGGCCGCGACCTTGCCCGTATAGGTGCTCATGTCGCTGAGCGGCAGGCCGAAGGCCGCGAGATTGCCAAGGATATTGGCCACACCCTCTGTGGTGGCCAGGGCCCGGCCATAGTCCCCGATCAGGCCGGACTTGCGGGCAGTGAGTTCGGCTTCAGGGGCCGGGTTCTTGCCGAGACCGGCGATCTCGTTGTGGATCAGGTCCAGGACCTGGGCGGCGGATTCATTCTTGGTCTGGGCCTGGGCCCGGAAGCTGCCGGTGGAGGACAGGGCGGTCAGGCGCGATCCGGCCCCGTAGGACAGGCCGCGCTTGATGCGGATCTCCTGGTTCAGGCGGGCCGAATAGCCGCCCCCCAGCAGGGCATTGGTCACAAGACCCTGGAAATAGTCCGGGGCCGTGCGGGGAATGGCCACCTTGGCCACACTGACTGAGGCCTGACCCGTCCCGGCCAGATCCACCACCACCTGACGCGGGTTGCTGGATGCCGTGATCGTCGGTGCCTTGGGCAGAGCTGCGGTCGGAGCCTTCCAGTCGCCAAATGCCTTTTGGGCCAGTCGGAAGGCTGCCCTCGGGCTGATATCGCCGCTGATCACCAGGATGGCATTGTCGGGCCGGAACCAGGTCTGGTGGATGGCCGAGAGGTCAGAGACCTGGATCTTTTCCACCGAGGCCGGCGTGCCCCCGGCCACGTGACCAAAGGGGGTATTGCCATAGAGGATGGGCGACAGGGCAAAGGCGCTGATCTGACCGGGGGACTGATAGGCCACTGACAGGCCATCCAGGGTCTGGCTGCGCTGGCGTTCCAGTTCTTCCTTCGCAAAGGCGGGGTTGCGGGCCACATCGGCCATCAGGCCCATGGCCTTTTTCAGGCTGCCCGGCATGACATTGAGGCTGACCGAGGCAAATTCCTGACCGGCATCGGCCGAGAGATTGGCCCCCATGGCCTCGGTCTGGCGGGCAATGTCCTGGGCCGAGCGGGTGGTGGTTCCTTCGGTCAGCATCCCGGCGGTGAGGCTGGCAGTGCCAGCGCGGCCTTCAGGATCGGCAAAGGCCCCGACCCTCAAGGTCAGGTCCGCGCTGACCAGGGGCAGGCGGGAGGACTGGGCGACAATGACCCTCAGACCGTTTTTCAGGGTCTTTTCCACCGGGGTCGGCAGGACGGGTTCGACGGGCGTGCCCACCGGTGGCGGGGCCATGCGCTGACCTTCCGGGGCCAGGGTGACAACGGGACCCCTATAGGGCACCGAGGCGGGAATGACGGCGGCCAGAGGGGCCGGTGCCGGGCCCTTGCGCTCGCTCTCCGCCTGATAGCGGATGGTCATGCGGCTGGCCTCGGAGAGGTATTTGCGGGCCACAGCCTGAACCTGGTCAGGGGTCACGGCCTGCAGGGCCGCGATGTCGCCATTGGCATCGGCCGGATCGCCGGAGGTGCGCAGGGCATAGCCGAGGGCAAAGGCGCGACCATCGATGGTCTCCCGCTCCCTCAGCTTGCCGGCGATCAGCTCGTTCTTGGCTTCACTGAGTTCGGCGGCACTGGGCGGGGCGTCCCGCAGGCGGGCGACTTCCTTCAGCAGGGCGGCCTCGCCCTGGTCCAGGCTCTTGCCCTGGCTCATGATGGCCCCCACCACTATCATGCCCGGCTGCTGGGGCATGTCGGCGCTGGAGAAGATGTCGGCGGCGATCTGCTGGTCATAGACCAGGCTGTCATAGAGCCGGGCCGACTTGCCGCTGGACAGAATGGCGTCCAGCAAGGTCAGGGCCGGGGCGTCGGGGTCGGAGGCACTGGCACCCAGCCAGGTGATGGCCACGGCGGGCAGGGGCACATTGGGGCCATAGCCTTCGAAGACGCCGGACGCGGTGCGGGCGGGCTCCCTGGCCGTAACCCGGACAATGGGTTCGGCGGGGGCGGTCAGGGGGGCCATGTATTTGTCGACCCAGGCCTGGAGCTGGGCCTCGTCGAAATTGCCCACCACGATCAGGGCTGCATTGTCGGGCCGGTAATAGGCCCGGTGGAAGGCGCGGACATCGTCAATGGTGGCGGCGTCCAGCTCCTCGATGGAGCCGATCCCCGGGCGCTTGTAGGGGTGAACCTGATAGGTGGCCTGGGGCAGATAGAGGCCGAACAGGCGGCCATAGGGGCTGGCCAGGATCCGCTGGCGCAGTTCCTCCTTCACAACGTCCCGCTCGGATTTGAAGGTCGCCTCATCCACGACGAGGGAGCCCAGGCGCTGGGATTCCACCCAGATCAGGCGTTCCAGATGGTGGGCGGGGACCACCTCGTAATAGTTGGTGAAGTCGTCATAGGTGGAGGCATTGTTGTTGCCCCCCACATCCTCGGTCATCCGGTCGATGGATTCCGACGGCAGGTCCCGGGTGGCCTTGAACATCATGTGTTCAAACAGGTGGGCAAAGCCGGAACGACCCTGGGGGTCGTCCTTGGACCCCACCCCGTACCAGACCTGGACGGTCACATTGGGGGTGGTCCTGTCCACCGAGGTCAGGACCTGAAGCCCGTTGGCCAGGGTCCGGGACTGGAACTGGATCGGCGGCACCTTGTCGGCGGCCAGAGCCGGCGGGGCCAGGATCAGGCCGGTGGTCAGGGCCAGGGCGGTCAGGGCAGAACGGATCATGACAGGTTCCGGATCAGGGGGACTGGCATGGTCATACCACCCAAGTCCCCCCTTGGAAGCTTAAGGGATTGTCATGTCCGCAGCCGGACCTCAGGCCAGGCGCACCAGCATCTTGCCGGAATTGCGGCCCTCCATAAGGCCGATCATGGCGGCCGGCGCATTGGCGATGCCGTCCAGGATGGTCTCCTGATACTTGATCTGCCCGGCCTTGAGCCAGGCGGTCATGTCCCGCTGGAAGTCCCCGTAGAGGTGCATGAAGTCGGTACCCACAAAGCCTCGCAGCATGACGCGGCTATAGATGATGTTGGACAGGTTCGAGACGGGGGAGTGGCCCGAATTATAGCCGGAGATGAAACCGCAGACCGGGATCCGGCCCAGGGTGTTCATACGCCGCAGGGCCGCTTCCAGATGGTCGCCGCCGACATTGTCGAAATAGACGTCGATGCCCTTGGGTGTGGCCTCCTCAAGAGCCTTGCGGATAGGCTGGGTCTTGTAATTGATCACCGCATCCAGACCGACCTCGTCCCGCAGCCAGGCGGCCTTGTCCTCGGCACCCGTTGAGCCCACCACATAGCAGTTCTTGATCTTGGCAATCTGGGCGGCAACGGAGCCCACGGCTCCGGCGGCGGTGGAGACAAAGACCTGCTCCCCGTCCTTCAGCGCCCCGATATGCAGGATGCCGCCATAGGCGGTGAAGCCGGTCATGCCGAGCACATGCATGTGGGTGGTGATGGACAGGTCGGGATCGCTCT
>CAIYZB010000164.1 GCA_903930545.1 uncultured Alphaproteobacteria bacterium | reverse complement strand
TGGGCAGGCCCTCCGCCATCTTGCGGTCGGCATATTCCACGACCACGATGCCGCCATCCACCAGGATGCCGACGGCCAGGACGAGGCCGAACATCACCATCTGGTTCAGGGTCACGCCATTGGCGTTGAGCATCAGGAAGGCCAGCATGAAGCAGGCCGGAATGGCGGCACCCACCATCAGACCCTGACGGATCCCCAGGCTGCCGACGATGATCAGCATGACCAGGATGGTGGCCAGGACGAGACCGCTTTCCAACACCGACAAGGTGCGGAAGATGAAGTCGCTCTCGTCGAAGACGAAGTTGTGGGTGATGGTCGAGGGCCAGAGCTTGCTCTCCTCGCCGACGATCTTGCGGACCTCCTTGACCGTATCAAGGATATTGGCCCCCGAGCGCTTGGAGACCTCCACCGAGAAGGCCGGTTGTCCGTTGAAGCGGCTGATGGAGGTGGGTTCCTTGAAGGTCCGCCGGACATCGCCGACATCCCCCACCGTGATGATCCGGTCGCCGGACTTCTTGATGGGCAGCTTCAGGATGTCTTCCGGGTTCTCCACGACCCCGGGCACCTTGACGGCAAACTGGCCCGCGCCTGATTTCAGGCTGCCGGCGGGAACCAGCTGATTGTTGCGGCCAATGACGGCCGTCAGCTCACCGGTGGTGACATTGTAGGATTCCATCCGAACCGGGTCGATTGTGACCTCAAGCAGTTCTTCGCGGCCCCCACTGAGGGAGACTTCCAGCACGCCGGGGGCACCTTCGAGGCGCTCCTTCAGGCTGCGCGCAGTCTGGAACAGGGCGCGCTCCGGGGCCGTGCCGGACAGGACGATGCCGATGATGGGTTCGCCGGAGAAATTGGCTTCCTGGATGATCGGCTCTTCAGCATCAGGCGGGAAGCGGCCCTTGGCCAGGTCCACCTTGGCCCGGACTTCCTCCAGGGCCTTGTCCTTGTCGAAATCCGGTTCGAATTCGAGATTGACCACCGCCATGCTCTGACGAGCCACGGCGTTCATCTCCTTGATGCCTTCGATGGACTGGAGCTCGGTTTCCAGGGGGCGAACCAGCAGACGTTCGGCATCCTCCGGGCTGACGCCCGGATAGGGGACAATGACGCTTACAAACGGGAAATCGATGTTGGGGTTCGATTCCCGCGGCATGGCCAGATAGGAAAAGAACCCGAAGATCGAGGCGATCAGGGTCACTGCCAGTACGACCTTGCGGCGTTTGATGGCGCCGTCGATCAAGGGTCCGATCATCTTGTCCGCTCCCGATGGATGACTGTCAGGCGCCTAGCGCGCGACAGAGACCCGAACCTCTTGGCCTTCACCGACATAGGACTGGCCCACCGTGATCACCCGGGCATCCCCTTGCAGGCCCGAAATCCAGATCCCCTCAGGGGTCTCGGTCAGCACGGTCACCGGGGCGAAGACCACCCGGTTGGCGGCATTGACCGTCCGGATGCCCTGCTTGCCGGCAGAGTCCAGAACCAGGGACGAGACAGGGACCAGATGGGCCGCACCGACACCGGCGGCGATCCGGATGGTGCCAGACAGGCCGGAGCGGGCGCTCATGCCAGGATTGCCGGCCACAACCTCGACCCGGTAGGTCCGGGTCTGGGGATCGGCATCGCGGGCCACATAACGAACACGACCGCTCAGGGTCTGGCCGGTGGTCAGGGCCGCCGAGGCGGCAGCGCCAACCTTCAGGCGACCGGCTTCCAGTTCGGGGACATCGCCCACCAGTAGGATGGGGTTCAGCTCGATGAGGGTGCCGCAGGCCTGGCCGGGGGCGAGATAGGAGCCCACCTCGGCGTCACGCTTGTCGAACACCCCGTCGAAGGGCGCGCGGATATTCATCTGGGCCAGGGCGATCTCGGCCTGACGGGCAGCGGCCGTGGCCTGATCCAGATTGGCCTGGTCCTGCAGAACCTGGGTCTCGGAGCGATAGCCCTTGGCGGCCAGTTCGGCCGAGGCCTTCTGCTGCAGCTGGCGCGAGCGCATGGCCGCGCGAGCCTGGTCCAAGGTGGCCTGGCGGGCATCGACGTTCAGGCGGCACAGGATGGCCCCCTTGCGCACAAAGCTGCCCTCGACGGTCGGGGTCGCAGCCACAGTGCCGGCAGTCTCTGAGCGGACAACAACGGAACGGGGGGCTTCTGTGCGGCCCCGCAGGGTCACCAGGTATTCCCGGGCAACCTCAGGTGTCGGGCGCACCTGGACGGTAAACATCTTGGCGGCCGGAGCCTTGGCCTTGGCCTCGCTCTCGGACTTCTTGTCGCCTTTGATGAACAGGGTGCCGAAGGTAAAGGCCACCACCAGGATCCCGATCAGGGCGATGACGAAGACATACTGTGACTTGATGCGCATGCAGTCCTTCCCGAAGTCCCCAGGCAACAGAGCTGCAGGCACACGGAATCACCCGCGCTCCCCCAGCGTTCATCAGATAGGTTCACGCGGCTTGTGATGCCACCCGCCAGCAGCCGCAAATGAAATCGCCGACAGGTTCGCGATTGTCGGGCTATTGTGCCTGCTTAGCCGCTATCCCGCGCAAAGCTGTTGCGCGCGAACCCTGGAAAATCGAGGAGTCCCCCACATGAAATATCTGCACACCATGGTCCGGGTGGCCGATCTCGACGCCTCTATCGACTTCTACTGCAACAAGCTTGGCCTGAAGAAGTCTCCCGCGCTGAAAACCCCTTCGGCCGGTTCACCCTGGTTTTTCTGTGTGCACCCGGGGATGCCGATGCCGCCCGTGAGAACCGGGCCCCCACCGTCGAGCTGACCTTCAACTGGGATCCCGAGGACTATCAGGGGGGGCGCAACTTTGGTCACCTGGCCTATGAGGTCGAAGACATCTACGCCACCTGTCAGAAACTGGCCGATGGGGGCGTGACCATCAATCGCCCGCCCCGGGACGGCCGCATGGCCTTTGTTCGCTCCCCTGACGGGATCTCCATCGAACTGCTCCAGGCCGGTCCCGCCCTGGCGCCTGCCGAGCCCTGGAGCTCCATGCAGAATATCGGTGTCTGGTAGGCCACCAAAACTGCGGGCTTGACCTGTCACCACGTGGCGACTTACCTATGTCACTGACTGGTGACAGAGGTAAGGCATGTCCGATTCAAATCCGGCGCGGGAAGCGACCCGTGCTCGCATCCTCAAGGCCGCGAAAGATCTCCTTGGCCAGGAAGGTTTTCAGGGGCTTGGCATCAATGCCGTGGCCCGGGCCGCTGGCTGCGACAAGGTCCTGATCTATCGTTATTTCGGTGGCCTTGAAGGCCTGGCCGAGGCCATGGGCGGTCAGCTCGACCTGTGGATCGGGCAGGGGGATCCGGCCCCCGGCGACTATGTCGATACCCTGGCTGCCATGCTCCGCGACTATGGCCGGGCCCTGAGGGGCAATGGACTGGTCCGGCGCATCCTGGCCTGGGAACTTCTTGAGACCTCGCCCCTGACCCGCGCCCTGGGCCAGGCCAAGTCTGCGGCCATCCGCGCCTGGTTCCAGGCCGTACGGGCCCGCACTGGTCCCGCCCCTGAAGGGATCGATGCTCCGGCTATCAATGCCATCCTGATCGCGGCGACCCACCACCTCGCTCTCAGGGAGGACAACGACGGCACCTTTGCCGGCCTTGACCTGAAGCAGCCGGAAACCTGGGCGCGCATTGACGCCGCCATGTCCCATCTCATGACCCAAGCCTATGGAAAGGCCCCATTATGAAATCACTCTCCTCGGGCGGCCCTGCCGCCCTGGCCCTGATCGCCTTTCTGGCCCTGGCCAATGTCTCCTACAGCTTTCTGGTCGCGCGTTTTGGCTATGACGATGTCCTTCGGGAGTCCGTGGAAACGGTCCTGTCACGATTTGCTGCGGGGGGGCCGGGGCTGGTCCTGGCCTGGGCGGGGTTTGCCCTGTCAGCCCTGATCTTTGTGGGGGCAGCGCCCCTCGTTGCCCTCGCCTTACAGGCCCGGCACGGCCGCAAGGTCTGGATCGTCACTGCCCTGGGAATGGCCTCTGGTCTTCTTCAGGCTGTGGGCCTGTTCCGCTGGGTCTTTGTGATCCCGGTCCTGTCTCGGGACTATCCCGCCGCTGATCCAGCTCACCGCGCAGCCATTGAAGTGGCCTATACCGTGCTCAATCAGTATGGCGGCGTCACCCTGGGCGAACACATGGGTCAGATCCTGCTTGTGGTCTGGAGTGCCGGGGTTCTTGCCGCCTGCTGGAGAGCGGGTGGGGCGCTGAAATGGACCAGCCTGATCGGCTGGATTTCCCTGCCGCTCTGGGGCCTCGCCCAGACAGAACTCTATGCCACCGTTATCCCCCAGATGCCGGTGATCGAGATGGCACCCTTTGCCTTCATGATCTGGATGGTTTGGATTCTGGCCCTGGCGATCGCCCTATGGTTCCAGAAGCCCTCAGCACCCACGGCGGTTTGACGCCCTGCGGCGCAGACTGACGGGTGAAAAGCTGAAGGAAAACCAACCGATGGCTCCCCGGGCAGGACTCGAACCTGCGACAAGGCGGTTAACAGCCGCCTGCTCTACCAACTGAGCTACCGAGGATCACCGATCGGAAGGCCGGGGGTATAGTGCGGCCTGCGACGCTTCGCAAGCATCACTTTTGACGATTTTCAGATGGGGGCCGGACCCTGGCCAAACCGTCCATGGATCGACGGTTTCAGGCAAAAAAGAGCCCGGCCGAAGCCGGGCTATGAAAAGTCGGTGATGGTGGGGTGTCTTCACAGAAGACCAGCACAGACTCTGCTTGTGTAGTTAAGCGCGGGTTAACGCTGAGGGTTGCACGACAGGTTTCCATCAGGCCCGCAGTTTGCAGGCATTGAATTCCACGTCCTCAACCGGCAACCAGAGCAAGATGCGTATACATTTTACAGGGATAGCCGGGGCGGGCATGAGCGCGGTGGCGCTGATGATGCGCGATGCGGGCCATGAAGTGTCCGGTTCCGACCAGGACGTCTTTCCCCCTATGTCCACCTATGTGGCGGGTCTGGGCTTTCCCGTGACCTACCGACTCGATTCGGCCAACCTGCCGCCGGATCTCGACATTCTGGTCCTGGGCACCAGTGCCAAGCTGGGCGGCGAAGACAATCCCGAGGTCGTTGCGGCCCGCGCCGTCGGGGTCCGGATCACAACATTCGCTGAGTTGGTAGGGGAGGTGACGGCCGGGCGCACCAATACGGTGGTGGCGGGCTCCTTCGGCAAGTCCACCTGCACGGCCCTCATGGCCCATGTCCTGCGCGAGAGCGGTGTCGATGCCGGCTGGATGATCGGGGCCATTTCGCCCTCGCTTCCGGCCACCGGGCACTGGGGCACGGCCGCCGACATGGTGCTGGAGGGGGACGAATATGTGGTCAGCCAATCTGACCGTCGTTCAAAATTCGCCCTCTATCACCCCGATCACCTGCTGCTGACCTCCCTGATCCACGACCACGTCAATGTCTTCCCGACCTTCGCGGATTATGAGGCTCCGTTCCTGGACCTGCTGCGGGGGCTGCCGGCCTCCGGTCTGGCCGTCATGCGCCATCATCCGGCCATTCAGGCGGTGGCCCATGAGACCGCCGCGCGGGTGGTCTGGTACGATACCGCCCCCTGCGAGGGCTGGTTCAGCCGCGATGTGGTCTATGGGGAGACGAGCCATTTCACCCTGGTTGGTCCCGCTGGTCAGGCGATACCCCTCAACACAAGTCTGCTTGGGGCCCACAATATCGAGAACATCGTGGGCGTCGCCGCCAGCCTGCTGGAACGCGGGCTGGTAAGCGAGGTGGGCCTGGCCGGGGCCATGGCCAGTTTCTCCGGCATACGTCGTCGTCTCGATCGCCTGACCCGGACCTCGAAGGTGCCCCTCATCGAAGGGTTCGGCTCGTCCTACGAAAAGGCCCGCTCGGCCATCGAGGCCATGAAACTGCATTATCCCCACCGGCCCCTCACCGTGGTCTTCGAGCCCCACACCTTCTCCTGGCGCTCCCGCGATGCCCTGGACTGGTATGACACCGTGTTCGAAGGGGCTGCCGGCGTCCTGATCATCCCGCCGCCGGAACACGGGGCGGGCACCCACCATCAGTCCAGCTTCGCCGAGATCCTGGCGCGGACGGCAGCGACCGGTGTCGCCTGCAAGGGGGTCGAGACGGCAGAGGCGGCCATGGCGGAGTTGAGCCAGCTGGCAGGAGATGAGGTGGTGCTTCTGCTGTCCTCCGGGCCTCTGCTGGGGTTGCCGGATAGTCTGCCGGCGGTATTCGACCGGCTCTACTGACATCCCCCTCAGTCGGCTTCGCCGACAGCTCCCCCAGAGGGGGAGCAATTAGCACGGAGCAATTCCTCCCCCTCTGGGGGA
>CAIYZB010000163.1 GCA_903930545.1 uncultured Alphaproteobacteria bacterium | reverse complement strand
TGTGCCGAAGATGTATCTGTCGGGGCGGACGAGGACGGCGGCAGCGTCCTGGGCCGTGAGCCATTGGCGGAGACCCTGGGCGAAGGGCGCGATGACCTCTGCGTCCAGAGGCAGGGCCTGGACCCCCGGCGGTACGGAGCCGGTCACGTCGCCGATCAGCCAGGCACCGTCAGAAAGCACGTCGTCCAGCTTGACCCCGTCTGCGACCCCTTGAGGAAAAAGGGTTCCGGCGGCGGGGCTGCCCACCATCAGACATCCCGTCGCGAAAGGTTGGGGCGTGGGTGGGGGCAGGGCAGAGACGCCTGCAGCTCTCTGGGCGATGAAATGGGCGTCCCGCTGCCGGGCAGCCTCCGGGTCCAGGGTGCAGACCACTCGACCCATGCCGATAGCCAGCTCGATATAGGTCCTGACATGGGGCTCGCGTTCCTGCTGATAGGTGTCCAGCAGGTCCGGATCAGCCCCGCCCGAAAGGATGGCCTTCAGCTTCCAGGCCAGGTTCATGGCGTCGCGCAGGCCCGCGCACATGCCCTGTCCGGCAAAGGGCGGGGTCTGGTGGGCGGAGTCTCCGGCCAGCAGGACCCGGCCCTGACGCCAGGACTTTGCCACCAGACCATGGAACCGATAGACGGCGCGGCGCTCGATGGTGATGGGTCCTGTCTTCCAGCTTTCCAGCAGGGGCAGGATGAAGTCGTCCCCCAGAACATCCTCGGCAGTCTCCCCGGGCAGGAGCATGAACTCCCAGCGGTGCCGTCCCGGTCCCATCAGGACACAGGTGGTGGGCCGGGCCGGGTCGCAGATTTGCAGATTGACCTTGGGCAGGCTGGCCTCCGGTCCGTGGCTGACATCGATCACCAGCCAGGGTTCGTCGAACTGCAGGTCGTCCAGGGTGATCCCCAGGGCCTCGCGAACCGGGCTGCGGCCGCCATCGCATCCCACCACATAGCGGGCGCGCAGGCTGGTGCCGTCCGCCAGCAGGACCGTGACGCCGTCTGGATCCTGGCGGAAACTGCTGAAGGTCTGTCCCAGACGGATCGATCCGGGGGCCAGGCTATCCAGGCGCGCGCGCAGGGCGTTCTCCACGGCGGGCTGATGGAACATATAGCCCTGGGCCCAGCCCGAGGCGGTCGAGCTCGGAGAGCCGAAACTCAGAAGGATCTCCCCGGAAGCGGAGCGGAACTCATAGGCCGCAGCTGGGCGGGTATGGGGCAGAACGGCCTCAGCCACCCCGGCGGCCTGGAATATGCGCATGACCTCGTGATCGAAATGCGCAGCCCGGGGTAGGGGATAGACCTCTGAATCCTTTTCCACCGCGATGGTTGAAAGATCCGACTGGGCCAGCAGGGTCCCCAGCAGGGCCCCCACCGGACCCAGGCCGATGACCAGGACGTCGCAGTCATACCCCGCCCCGGCCATGTCAGACTTCCGGCTCGCAAGGGTTGTCCAGGGCACCCAGGCCGTCGATCTCGACGCGCACCCGGTCACCGGCTTTCAGGAACTGCATGGGCTTCATGGCGGCCCCGATCCCGCCGGGCGTGCCGGTAAAGATCAGGTCGCCCGGCTCCAGGGTCATGGCCTGGGAGAGATGGGCGATCTGGTCCCAGATGTCGAAGACCAGATGCCGGGTATTGGAGTTCTGGCGCAGTTCGCCGTTCACCAGACAGCGGATCCCCAAGGCATGGGGATCGGCCACCTCGTCGGAGGTGGTGATCCACGGGCCAAAGGGGGCGTGGCTGTCGAAGGACTTGCCCACCACCCATTGGGGCGTGCGGTGCTGCCAGGCCCGCTCGGTGGCGTCATTGCCCACGCAATAGCCGAAGATGGCGGCCGGAGCGTCCTCGCGGGAGATGTGACGCCCGCCCTTGCCGATCACGGCCACCAGCTCGGCCTCATAGTCCAGGGCCTGGGAGACCTTTGGCACCTGGATGGGGTCATAGGGGCCATTGGCCGAAGTTGAAGCCTTGGAGAACCAGACCTGATGCTCCGGGGTGCCCAGATTGCTCTCGGCAATATGGTCGGCATAGTTCAGGCCAATGGCCATGATCTTGCCCGGCCGCCGGATGGGAGCCAGCAGGTGGACATTGTCCAGGTCCACGGCTTCGGCTGTAGTGGCCAGGCGGCGCACCTCGCCCTCAAGTTCTGGCCAGCGACCAATGAGGTCGGTCATGTCGGTGGCCAGGCTCGGGGCGGCGCGGCTGAGGCAGATGACGGTCTGGTCCACGACCAGACCCAGTTCCGGACGGTTGCCCGCTTCGAATGTGACGAGTTTCATCGCTTTGGGGTCCTTGGTTCAGGCCATGGTCGGGGGTGCAGCGGAGCCCCACTGAACGCCCAGCAGGTCCTGGATGGTCGCGGTATTGGAACCGTCCTGGGCGGTGAACAGGTCACCGTCGGTCCAGTGTTCCAGGGTGTGGCCCCAGGGGTCGCGCCAGTAGTCAAAGATCTGGCTGCCCAGGATGTGACGGCCCACGCCCCACTCGGCGTGACGTCCGGCCTCCTTGAGGGTCGTGTGACCCCGCATCAGGTCATCCATGTCCTGCACCTCGAAGGCGGCATGGTTGAAGCCGGGGCCATTGGGGCCCTGGATCAGGAACAGGGTGTGGTGGTCGGTGGGGGTCGAGCCCCGGTCACAGCGCAGGAAGGCTCCGATGGAGAATTCCGGGGTGAAGGCAATCTCGTCCGAGGTGATGAAGCCGAAGCGGTCCTTGTACCAGGCCTCCGAGGCACGGAAGTCCGACACGTTGAGCACGGCATGGCCCAGACGCACCACATGGGACGGGGCGGTCGCAACTCGCTTGGTCTGGCGTTGACGTGGGCGGCTGACGATAGTGTTCATCGCCTCGCGCTCCGGCAGGGGCAGGGGAGCGAGCAGGGTCTGGCCGGCAATGACCTCGACGGCATGGCCATCGGGATCAACCAGACGCACCACCTTGCCACCGCCAGGCAGGTCGAGGTCTTCGACTCTGACGCCTTCCGATGCCGCCAGCCGGTCCAGATCCTCGACGGACTCCGCCCGGAAGGCCAGGCCCGCGAATCCGGGCTCGCCCAGTTCTGTGACGTGCAGGGCCGGATGAACGCCCGTGCCGCGATAGACCAGACGGCTGTCGGTGGCTTCGATCTGAGTCAGGCCGAAGTCTGCGGCAAAGGCCTTCATGGCCTCCAGATCCGGAGCCCGGAACCGGACAAAGGCAATGTCCTCAATCTTGATGATGCTCATCTCGACCTCTAAGTGACGATTTAGTCATTTATGAGTCGGAAGCCGCTGCACCGCAAGCCGGATTTTTGCGGGGTCGCCTGTCAGATCCTGAGGGTCAGGTGCATCGGCCGGCGGCGACCGGCTTGAGCTCCGGATTGTCCTTCAGCAGACGGGTAACGATCTGGCACCGGTCGGCTTCGGATTTGATGGAGGTATCGGCCAGCAGATCCTTGATGATCCTCTCGCCGGATTCCAGGTCTGAGTTCATCCGCACGCCGCCGCCTGCCGGGGTGTCGAACAGGATCATCCGCGGGGCATCCGGGGCACTGGACCAGGGGCTCCACAGGGGCTGCTTGCCATCGACCCCTCGGCCAGGATCGCCGGTGGTGGCAAACTGGACCCAGTAGCTCATCATGGAATCCGACAGGGCGATCCGGGTCGGGGCATTGGCCTTGGTGAAGGCATATTGGTCAAAGGCCCCCAGAAGCTGGAAGTGGCCGAAGACGAAGGGGATCTCCAGGCTGTGCCCAGCCCCGAGCAACTTGCCAAGGTCGGTGACGGCAAGCTTGCCTTCCTCGTCCCAGTCGAAGCGATAGGTCCAGACCGGGGCGTGACCGGCATCAACCATGCGGGCTGCAGGCACATCCACCGACTTGGCGCGCCACATGCGGCTGGGATAGGCCGAGGCCGCCTCATAGAGGGCCGGGTCGCGGGCCACGGGCAGGCGGCCCAGGACATAGCGGATCAGCTTGGGATTGAGGGCATTGAACAGCTTCATCTCGTCGCGGTTCGTGCCCGTAATCACCGGAACGGCATTGTAGGCGCCAGGCTGGTCGAGGCCGCTATCGAGGCCAGCGGCCGGCACGGCGACGCCGTCGGCAATGATCCGGTAAGGGTCGATGTCACCGGACTTCAGCTTGAACGCACCAAAGACGTCCTTCACGGGCACGGCCCGCAGGGCAGCCCCGGTCACCGGGGTTGCGGCCCCTAACATCCGCTCGGCGGCCTTCATCCCGGCCTGGGGTTCGTCCCCCGCCTCGGCCTTTTCGAGGGGCGTGGACTGGAAGGAGCCGGACTGGACGATGGCGCGATGGAACAGGCCCTTGGCCCGGGGGCTGGTCAGCAGGGTGGCGACATTGTGGCCACCGGCGCTTTCACCAAAGATGGTGACCCGGCTGGTATCGCCGCCAAATGCGGTGATGTCGTCGCGGATCCACTCCAGGGCCCGGATCTGGTCCAGGGTGCCGAAATTGGCGGAGGCATCATCAGCCAGGCTGCCACCCTCGCGCAGGGCGGGGTGGGCGAGCCATCCCAGGGCACCGATGCGATACTGGACGACCACCACGACCACCTTGAAGCGGGCAGCCAGGGCAGAGCCGTCATACTGCTCGGCCCGACCCCAGGTGTTGGACCCGCCATGGATCCACATCATCACCGGAAGCTTGGCGGTTGCGGCCTGGGCCGCGCTCATGGGCGGGGCATAGACGTTGAGATAGAGGCAGTCCTCCTGACCCACGATCTCGCCGTAGCGGGACTTGTCCACCCCATCCAGGGGGCTGAGGATCTGGGGGCACCAGGGGGCTGTGCCGGTGGAGACCCGCTCCACCGTCCAGGGATCGGCTGGCCGCGGCGCGCGCCAGCGAAGCTCGCCCACAGGGGGTTTGGCGAAGGGGATGGCCCGCCAGGCATGGGCCCCTGTGGCGGCATCCACAAACCCGACCACCGGACCCTCAGGCAGGACCCGCGAGGTCGCCAGATCCGGCAGGGGCGGGGCTGCCGTTTCCTTGGGTGCAGTTGTGCAGCCGGCAAGGCTGAAGGCGGCCAGAAGGGCGGCTAGGCGTTTCATGGTGGTCCCCCGGAATGTCGAGGAACTGATAGAGGCTCAGGTGTGCCCGGCCAATGGAAAGCTGGGCTGCAAGTTCGGCCTTATCCTCAATACCCGGAAAATGCCGCCTCGATCGCGGCCCTGTCGGCACCGGAGGCCAGCAGGGCCGTGAGCAGGATGCGGGCTTTCAGGCTGTCGAGGGCACCGCAGGGGATCAGCTTGCGCCTCTGGAGGTCGATCTCGCCGCCGGGATAGCCATAGGTCTTGCGATAGACCTCGCCGGCCCCGACCCGGGAGGCCAGGACGACCGGGATGCGCCCGGCAACGGCTTCCAGGGTCTCCACCATGACCGAGGGGACGTGACCTGACCCGGCCCCGGCGATCACGGCCCCGGCCAGGTCCGGGGCCTCCAGGGGGGCGAGGTCGCGTTCGTCCATGCCCAGAGCGATGGTGATGAGGGCCACGCGGGGGACGGGGGCTGACAGCTTCAGGGCCGGCAGGCGGCCCTCGGGTCGAACCGCGATCCGCACCCTGTCCTCCACCAGCCAGCCAATGGGACCAAGGGTCGGCGAGGCGAAGGAGGAGGGACGCGAGATATGGGTCTTGCGGACAAAACTGGCGGCGTGGATCTCGTCATTGGCGACCACCACCACCCCAAGGCCGGCGGCGGAGGCGGTTGCGGCCACCCGAACGGCGGCCAGCAGATTGGCTGGCCCATCAGCCCCCGCCAGGGTCGGGTTTCGCAAGGCACCGGTCATCACGACAGGCCGGCTCGCATCCAGCAGGAGGTCGAGCAGGAAGGCGCTTTCTTCCAGCGTATCGGTGCCTTGGGTGATGACAATGCCGTCAACCCCGGCCGTGATGGCCTCTGTAATGGACCTGGCGAGGGCGGCGATCTCGCCAAAGCCCAGATCTACACTGGGCAGGGCATTGAGGGAGCGCGGCTCCAGCCGGGCAATCCCTTCCAGGCCCGGCACCCCGGCAATCAGGTCAGCCGCTGACAGTTCCGGCCTGACCCCCTGGCCAGAGCCGGTCATGGCGATGGTGCCGCCCAGGGCGAAAAGGGCTATGCGAGGCAGGTTGGTCTCCATTGGCCCTGTCTAGAGGGTGCGAACCTTCAAGACAAACCGCGCTTTGGGCAAAGAAATGCCGGCGGCGAGCTTTGGCTCGCCGCCGGCAAGGCCGGGTCAGGGTCGTGGCTTTGCGGGGCACGACCTGCCCAGGGCCTGACCTGCGAGCGTAGGTCGCCCAGCGCCCTCGGGGGAGGGGGGC
>CAIYZB010000162.1 GCA_903930545.1 uncultured Alphaproteobacteria bacterium | reverse complement strand
TCACCTATGAGGAAACCTCCGGCGTCGTGGACTTCGCCACCAGCCTCGACCAGGCCACCCAGCCGCCGGGCGAGGAAGACATGCGGATCGGGAACTTCGAGGCCGCTTTCGAGGCCTCGCCTGTCAAGCTGGACGAGACCTATACCTCCCCGGTCCAGAACCACGCCCAGATGGAGCCTTGCGCCACCACAGCCTGGTGGGACGGCGACAAGGTCACGGTCCATACCTCCATCCAGATGGTGAAGGGCGGCCAGCATGCCTTGGCCGAGACCCTGGCCATTCCCTCTGACCGGGTTCATCTCCTGACCCGCTATATCGGTGGCGGCTTTGGCGGCAAGGGCCAACCCTATGAGGACCTGATCCTGGCCGCCCTGGGGTCTCGTGCCCTGGGCCAGCCGGTCAAGGTGGCCTTCACCCGTCAGAACATGTTCCAGGCCACCATCCACCGCCCCGCGACCATCCAGCGGGTGCGCCTGGGGGCGGAACCGGACGGCCGGCTCAATGCCTTTGCCCTGGACGGCTTCACCCACTGTGCCCGCGAGAGCGCCTTTACCGAGCACTTCGCCAATTTTGCCCGCAGCCTCTATGCCGCGCCCAATCGCCTGACCGGTCACCGCCTGGTGCGGATGGACCTTCCGGGCGCAGGTCCCATGCGGGCCCCGGGGGAAGCCTCTGGCATGCTCAGCCTCGAAGCGGCCATGGACGAGCTGGCTGAAAAGCTTGGCCTTGATCCCATCGAGCTTCGCCTGCGCAATGAACCGGAGCGGGACCCGGAGACCGGCAAGCCCTTTTCCATCCGCCAGCTGCGGGAGTGCATGCTGCGCGGTGCCCAGGACTTTGGCTGGGACCAGCGTAAACCCACCCCGCGCCAGACCCGTGACGGCCGCTGGTGGGTGGGCATGGGCATGGCTGCCGCCATTCGCGGCAACTTCCTGCTGCCGGCCAAGGCCGGGGTGCGGGTGGATGCCGACGGCACTGTCACCCTGCGCCAGGGCATGACCGATATCGGCACCGGGACCTATACCATCCTGGCCCAGATCACGGCCGAGACCCTGGGCGTGCCCCTGGAACAGGTGAAGGTGGAGATCGGAGATTCCGACTTCCCGCCGGCCCCCGGATCCGGTGGTCAGTTCGGAGCCGCCACGTCGGGCTCTGCGGCCCTCGGTGCTGGAATGGAACTGCGCAAGGCCCTGGCCGAGCTGGCGACGGGAGACCCCCGCTCACCCCTGTATGGCGAGGACCCGACCCTGGTGGACTTCGCCAATGGCAATATTGCCCTCGCCAACAAGACCGAGAGCCTCTCGGCCCTGGTTTCCCGGGCCCAGCCGGAGGGGGTCTATGCCGAGGGCGGGATCAGCCCTGCGGCGGATGCCCGCGACTGGTCCCAGCATACCTATGGCGCACATTTCGCCGAGGTCGGGGTGGATATGGACACCGGTGAGGTGCGCCTGCGCCGGATGTACGGGGTCTTTGCCTGTGGCCGTATCCTCAATGCCAAGACGGCCAAGAGCCAGATGACGGGTGGCATGATCTGGGGCGTTGGCACGGCCCTGACCGAGACCAATCCGGTAGACCCGCGCTATGGCTCCTTCATGAACCAGGACCTCGGCACCTATATGGTCCCGGTCCATGCCGACATCGTCAATCTGGACTCCATCTTCCTGGACGAGGTCGACGACAAGGCCAATCCCATGGGGATCAAGGGGGTCGG
>CAIYZB010000161.1 GCA_903930545.1 uncultured Alphaproteobacteria bacterium | reverse complement strand
GGGGTGCACTGGGCCGAACGCTGCTGGTCGCCGATCTCGTCGAACAGGTTGCGGATGGAGAATTCCAGCTTCCAGTTGTCGCGTTCAACCCCGGCCGACATGTCCGCCGTGGCAAAGGCCTTCTGCTTGCCCAGGATGGAGCGCTCATCCAGGCGCAGATCGGCCCAGCTGGAACCCTGATAGTTCACCGAGCCCTGAACATGGGCGTCGAAGTCCGCCCAGGGGAATTCATATCGCACGGTGGAATTGGCCTTGAGGCGCGGGGTCACGGGCAGGGCCGTGCCATCGGGAGCCTGGGGCGAGGCGCAGACGGTCACCGCATTGCCGCTGGCATCCAGGAAGCCGCAATAGTTCTCGGTCAGGGCGGCATTGGTATAGGCGGCGGCGGCATTGATCGACAGGCCCTGGGTGGGCTGCCAGGTCAGGTCGGTCTCCGCCCCATAGATGCGGGCCTGACCTGCATTGCGGATCTCGGTGAAGGAATTGGCCCCCAGGACCGAGAACTGGAAGTCTTCCCAGGTCTCGTAATAGACGTCGCCATTGAACTTGAAGGACCTGTCCGCCCACAGGGTTTTCCAGCCCAGTTCATAATTGGTGATGAAGTCGGACTTGTAGGGCGGCAGGGTGGCGCGACGGTTCACACCACCGGGGCGGAAGCCCGTGGAATAGGTGGCATAGACCATACGGTCATCGTCGAACTTGTAGGCACCGTTCAGCTTGTAGGTGGTGCCGGTCTCCTCGACGCTGGCCCGAAGATTGGTGCAGGGGCCACGGCCGACGCTGGTCACCGCGAAACAGGCCGCCTCACCGGTGCGCGAGCTGTAGCCGCTGGAGAAGCCGTAGAAGCCTTCCAGGGAGTTCTCGGCCTTGAAGGCCCGGATGCCGCCGGTGATGGTCAGCTTTTCAGAGGCGTCCCAGGCGATCTCACCAAAGGCCGCGCTGTCCTTGTCCTCACGAAACTGCTCGGTGAGCCACAGGGTGCCCGGCCAGCCGGTGACCGAGATGGAACTGCCGATCTTGTCGATCCGGTAGTCCTGCTCGATGTCGTGGGTCTGCTTTTGATAGAAGAGGCCGCCGACCACGCGGATGGCATTGTCCTGGGGCGAGGACAGCCGGATCTCGTGGCTCTGCTTGGTGAAGAGGCTCTTGCCCAGGATGTACTGGGTAGGGTCCACCGGGGTGCCGAGGTTGTCGGTGACATAGGCCCCGGAGCCGAACAGGGTGTCATAGAAGAAGGAATAGTCGGTGTAGTCGCTCTCGGTGTCGATCTTCCGGTCCATATAGGCCCCGGCATAGACCAGGTCGAAATTGCTGATCTTGCCCTCAACGGCCAAGGAGGCCTGATACCAGCGGTCGTGCAGGCTTTCGGGCTTGAAGTGCTTGACCTTCAGTTCGCCGAGGGTCTTGTCGTAGGAGAAGACGCCATCGGCCTTGGTGTCCTGGGCCGTGATGGCCGGACGCAGGGTCCAGGTCTCGTTCAGGTCGATGCGCAGGGCCGCGCGGCCGCCATAGGTATCGACCTCGTTATAGTCTTCCCCGGCAAAGGCGTTGTTGTTGATGGTCACGCCGGAGGTCGGATAGGTCCGGGTGCCCTTCACATTGTCGATATAGCCTGCATCGTGCTGGTCCCAGCCCACCAGGCGGATGGCGACCTGGTCGGAGATCGGGATATTGACCATGCCCTCGGCCTGGTAGCCCGTGCCGCCATGGGCGACCCTGTTGAGCTCCAGGTCATACTGGGCCTCGAAGGTGTCCAGCTTGGGCCCATTGGTGATGATCCGCAGGGTGCCGGCCTGGGAGCTGGCCCCATAGAGGGTGCCTTGAGGACCGGCCAGGGCCTCGACCCGGGCGATGTCATAGACGTGGGCGTCCAGGGCCCCGCCGATGGTGGTGATGGGAGCTTCGTCCAGATAGACCCCGACGCTGGGCAGGGAACCGGAGTGGTTGCCGTCGCCGCCCGAGGCCACGCCGCGCATATAGACATTGAAGAAGCCGGGGGCCGAGCTCTGCAGGGCCACGCTGGGCAGGAACCTGATATAGTCGTCGATATTGTCGACCTGGAGCTCATCCAGCTTCTTGGTGCTGAAGGCGGTCACCGCCACCGGCACGTCCTGGATGTTTTCCTCGCGCTTCTGGGCCGTAACCACCAGTTCCTCGATGGTCGAGGCCTGGGGCTCGTCAGCGGCGAGGGCTGCCGGCACACCGGCCAGCATGGAGCCCGCGAGAAGGGCGGAACCGAAGGCCATTCCAAGACGGGCCTGATGCCCAGAAATCTTACCCAACATCGGCAACCCCGTTTGTGTCGCGCTCGCGACAGAAAGATGAAGGTTCATCACCTGTTTCGGGGAGCCATCTGTCAAGACGGCACCGGAGGCAATTTGGGACGTGTGGCCATAATGCCTCAGAAGGCGGGGACCTCTGGATAGACATCCAGCACCGGCCCAAGAGCCGCCTTCAGGGGACCCAGCCAGGGGTCGAAGTGCCGCCACTGGTCCAGGCCCTCGGTAAAGATAGGCCGCCGGACCTGTTCGGAACTGGCGGTACGCACGGCCCGGTCGTTCTCGTAGAACTTCAGGCAGGCGGGTTCGAACTCAAGACCACAATAGTCCAGGAGCTTGCGGACCTCGGTCTCGGGGTCGGCTACCATCTGCTCATAGATGACCCGGTGGACCCTTCCCGGCAGGACGGTATCGAAATGGGCCATGAGGGCCACATAGTCGGCATAGTACCGGCCCAGGTCTGTCAGGTCGTAAGTAAAGCCCTGACCCCGGGCGAAGTGCTGCTTGAAGCCGGAAAAGCAGCAGGCCAGGGGATGACGCCGGGCGTCGATGATCCGCGCCCGGGGCAGGATCAGGTGGATCAGTCCCACATGGGCGAAGTTGTTGGGCATCTTGTCGATGAAATAGGCCCGGCCCTGTTTCCTCTGGATGCGCGTCCGCTCCAGATATTCCGCACCAAGGGCCTGGAGACCATCGGCGTCCATTTCAGACAGGACATCCGGATAGGCGCTGTCGGCATCGCGGCGGCTGCGCCCCCCCAGGCGCTTGGCCAGGGCCGGCATGTCCGGCAGTTCCATGGTGCCCTCGATGGCCGAGTGGCTGGCCAGGATCTGTTCCACCAGGGTCGAGCCCGCCCGCGGCAGGCCGAGAATGAAGACGGGATCAGGGGCGTCATCTCCCCAGCCCTCACGGGCAGCGAAGAAGGCAGGGGTGAACAGGGCCCTTGATCGCACCAGATGGCGGTGGGTTTCATCGGCGTCATAGTCCAGTCCTGCCCGACGCAGGTCATTGCCGCGGGCATAGGCGGCAAAGGACGGCTCATAGTCCCCGGCATCCTCCAGGGCCTTGCCGAGGGCGAAGTCCAGATGAAAGCGGTCTTCCTCGCCGATATCGGTGCGGGCCAGCTGGGTGCGGATCGCGGCCAGATCGTCTTCGGAAAAGCGCACGGTCTTGAGATTGGCGAGGCTCCACCAGGCCTCCCCCAGGCTGGGCAGCAGATCGAGACAGCGGCGATAGGCGGCCACGCTGTCGGCCTGACGGCCCACGGTCTTCAAGGCGTGACCCATGCTCATCCAGGCCTTGGGCTGGGCGGGATAGTCGGCCAGCAGCTGCTCATAGACAAGGATGGCCCGATCATATTGTCCCAGCTGACCGAGGGCTGCGGCCTGGAGATTTCGATAGCCGGGATTGCGAGGGTCAGAGACCAGCAGGGCCTCGACTTCGCTCAGGGCCTCGGCGGCCCGGGTCTGGCGATAGAGGACGATGGCCAGGTTCTGGCGGGCCGGGGCAAAGCCGGGGGCGAGGTCGAGACAGCGGGTGAGCAGGGCCTCGGCGTCCTCATAGCGCCCTAGCCGGGTGGCGATCTCGGCCAGCATGCGGATGGCGGGAATGTCCCGGGGCCGGACCTTGAGGATGTCGCGCAGCCGGGCCTCGGCCTCGGCCAGATGGCCCTCGATCAGGGCCGCGCCAGCCGCCATCAGATCCGGATCCTGGGCCTGGAGGCTCAGGTGCCGCGAGAGGGCCAGATCGGCCCCGGCCGTGTCCCCCATCAGGCGCTTCTGTTCCGAAAGCCTCTGCCAGCCCTCGGCCACCTGAGGGGCCAGGGCCACGAGGCGGGCAAAACTGGCCTCGGCCTCGGAGGTCTTCCCGGCCGCCGCCTGGGCCAGACCCAGTTCGTGCAGGCCGGCCGCCCAGCGGGGCTGGGTCGTCGTCAGGGGTTGCAGGATCTGCACGGCACCAGAGGGGTCCCCAATCAACCGCCGCGCCTGACCGGCCAGGCGGATGGCCTGGGGGTGTCCGGGCACCGCCTTGAGAATCTCGTCCGCCTGTTCCGCGGCCAGATCCGGACGCGAGGCCATGAGCCGCTCGGCATGGGCCAGCGCCTGATCCAGGGCACCGGTGGGATCGCTGGGTGGGGTCATGG
Source organism: uncultured Alphaproteobacteria bacterium (assembly GCA_903930545.1). Taxonomy (GTDB): domain Bacteria; phylum Pseudomonadota; class Alphaproteobacteria; order Caulobacterales; family Caulobacteraceae; genus Phenylobacterium. The sequence goes on along the minus strand of CAIYZB010000161.1, from coordinate 4,201 downwards.
GGGGTCAATCACCAGCCAGCCCGCCCCTGTCAATTGCCAGGGACCTTGAGGGTCAGGCGGTACTCGTGTCGCATTTTGAACTCGCCGCCAGAGGGACGGGTCTCCCGACGCAGGACCATGAGGGTGGGTGTCAGGGTCAGGGCTTCGCGGACTTCCACCCCCTTGTCATTTTCGGTGCCGCGCCCGGTCATGGTGAGGGCCAGGGCCCCGGCCGGTTCCAGACGCGACCCGGCTTCGATCTGATAGGTATCCTGGGAGTCTTCTGATGCGAGGGTCAGGCTCCGGCCCTGCGGGTCGATGGACAGCTGCATCCGCTCCGTAACGGTCTTGCCGGGGCCGTCATCAAAGCTGAAGTCCAGCTGGACGGCCTCACACTGAGGGCTGGCCTTAAGGGTCGTTGGCAGGACAACCTGACGCTCGGAACTGAAATCACGATAGGTCAGGGTGCCGACCCAGTCCCCTTTCAAGGGGGTCAGGCCGACAGGCAGGGCGCAAGCCTGGGCAAGGGCAGCGGCAAAGGCAATGGCGGCTAGGCTCATGGGCAGCTCCGAGGGTCCTTTGCCATTGATCCAGACCCTGACGTCCCTGGCCAGCAAAACCATCAGCCCATTGACCCGGACCGTCCAAGCCGCAACCTTGCCCTCATGCAACTGACCCTAGCCTCCCGCCATTATCGTGACCCCGAGACCTATGCCCGGGAGCGCACCACCGTCTTCGGGGCGGGGTGGCAGTTTCTCGGTCATGAGGCCGAGGTGACCCAGCCGGGGGACTATGTCTCCGGCGACCTGGCCGGCTGGCCAGTCCTGGTGGTGCGCGGGGCCGACGGGACCTTGAGAGGCTTTCACAATGTCTGCCGTCATCGGGCCGGGCCCCTGGTGACAGAGCCCAAAGGTCAATGCGGCGGGGAGCTGACCTGCCGCTATCACGGCTGGCGCTATGCTCTGGACGGACGCCTGCGCAGTGCCGTGGACTTTGGCGCAGCTGAGGGTTTCGATCCCCGGGAATTTGGCCTGCACCCGGTGACGGTGGGGCTGTGGCGAGGCTTCATCTTCGTCAATGTCGACGGCAAGGCGGGTCCGCTGGCGGAGCTGGTTGCCCCTATGGAGGCCCTGTTCGCCGCTCGCGGCGTCACCCTGGCCCCGGCGACCTTGAGGCGCAGTCACGATCTGGCCTGCAACTGGAAGACCTATGTCGAGAACTATCTCGAGGGTTACCATATCAGTGCTGTCCACCCGGCCCTCGCGGCAGAGGTGGATGGCAGCGCCTATCGGGTACGGATGGACGGGGCCGTGGCCATCCATGAGGTCCCCACCCTGAGCGGGGTCAATGACGGTCTGTGGGCCTGGATGTGGCCCAATCTCGCCTTCAACGTCTATCGCTATGGCATGATGGTGGAGCACATGCGCCCTATCGGCCATGACCGGACCCGGCTGGACTATCTCTATTTCTACGACCCGGCGAGCGATGACATGGAGGCCATTCTCAAGGCCTCAGACCAGCTGACCCTGGAAGACAAGATCATCTGCGAGGCGGTCCAGAAGAACCTCGATGCTGGCATTTATGAGACGGGGGTCCTGTCGCCCCGGCACGAGGACGGGGTCGCCTGGTTCCAGTCGCAGATCGCCCGGGCCCTGACATGAGCAGTGCCCGCCCCTTGGGTCTATGGGCAGCCATGGTCCTGGTGGCGGGCAACATGATCGGCTCGGGCCTGTTTCTCCTGCCCGCCTCCATGGGAGCGGTTGGCAGTATCAGCCTGATTTCCTGGGCCATAGCCTCAGGCGGGGCCATGGCCCTGGCCCTGGTCTTTGCCAGTCTCGGCCTTATGGAGCCCGAGGCCGACGGGGCCGTGGCCTATGTCAGCCGCGGCCTGCACCCGGCGCTCGGGCATCTGGGCTGGTTTGCCTATTGGCTCAATTGCTGGGTGGGGACCGCCGGAGTGGCCCTGGCGGTGACCGGTTATCTGACCTTCTTCCTCCCAGGTTTGAAGGGTCAGGTCCCCAGCCTGATCACCACCCTTTGCGCCATCTGGCTGTTTGTCGGGGCCAATCTATTAGGCCCGCGCCTGGTGGCCCGGATCGGCGGAGCGACCCTGATCCTGGGCCTGCTGCCCATTGTCATCGCCACCGGGATCGGCATCTGGGCCTTTGATGCCGATATCTTTGCCGCCTCCTGGAATGTCAGCGGCAAGCCGGCGGGCCAGGTGATCACCACCGCCATTGTCCCGGCCTTCTGGGCCTTTCTGGGTCTGGAGAGTGCCAATATCTGCGCGGCTGTTATCGACAATCCCCGTCGCAACCTGCCCCTGGCCGCGGTCGGCGGGGTCGCCATTGCAGCCGGGGTCTATATGACCACCTCAGCCGTCCTGATGGGCCTGATGTCGGCCCATGATCTGGCCGCCTCCTCCGCCCCCTTCGCCGATGCCCTGCGCCGCTCCGCCGGCGGTCTGGCCGCTGGCCTGGTGGCCTTCTGTGCCCTGGCCAAGTCGGCGGGCACCCTGGGGGGCTGGATCCTGGTCACCGCCGAGACCCAGCGCAGCGGTGCCGCCGCCGGTTTCCTTCCCCGGTTCCTCTCAAGCCAGGGCCTGCCGGTCCGCGACCTGATCTTCGCAGGGTTTCTGATGTCTATCGCCACAATCGGGACGGTCTCGCCGACCCTGGGGGGTCAGTTCACCATCCTGATCAATGTCAGCGTCATCCTGGCCATGATCCTCTATCTGCTCTGTTCCCTGGCCCTGTTGCGCAGGTCTGGCGAGATCGAGGGCACGGGCGCGCAAAGTCGGGCCAGACTGGCGGCCCTGGCTGGCGGCGGCTTCAGCCTCTGGGTCATTGTCACCATGGATCCGGGCCTGAGACTGCCCACCCTGGTCACCGGGGTGGCGAGCCTTGGCCTCTGGCTCCTGTCCCGTCGCCGGAGTGTCCCATGACCCTGTCCCGCCGCCACCTCCTCCTGGCCACCCCGGCCCTTGCCCTGCCCGCAACGGCCTGGGCCCGGAGCCCTGACGCCCTGCTGGGAGAATTCGGCACGGCGGCAGATCCCCTGGTGATCTTCGAGCGCGCCGGACAACTCATGGTCATGGGACAGGGCCTTTCCCCTACCGTCCTGATCCCCATGAGAGGTCGCCAGTATCGAGCCGGTGCCCAGGGCCCGGTCCTGACCCTCGGCCGCCACGCTGTGCGGCTGGGCGAGACCCTCCTGCAGCGTCATGATTTCGGAGCCGAGGTGGAGGCCACCATCCACCGAGCCGTTCGCGCCAATCCCGAGGCGCTGAGGGCCGCAGCCCTGGCTGCGACCGCGCCCCTTGAGGCCACGCCCCGACGGGCCTCGGATCTGGTGGAGATCGTCGCCCTGGACCCGACGATCCGCCTGGACATCCGCTATGCCGGATCCAACAATTTCATGGGCATTCCCATCTATGAACGGGCAGCTGCCTGGCTGCAGCGCCCGGCCGCGGAGGCTGTCGTCCGGGTCCAGGCGGCCCTGAAGCCGCAAGGCTATGGCCTCCTGATCCACGACGCCTACCGTCCCTGGTTTGCCACCTGGATGTTCTGGGAGGCGACCCCAGAGACCAGCCACGAATTCGTCGCTGATCCCGCCAAGGGCTCGCGGCACAATCGGGGATGTGCGGTTGACCTGACCCTGGTGGACCTGGCGACTGGCAAGCCGGTGACCATGCCCGGCCGCTATGACGAGATTTCGGCCCGGTCCTATGGCACCTATATCGGCGGCACGACCCGGCAGCGCACCTTGCGAGACCTTCTGGCCCGCCACATGACCGCCGAGGGCTTCGAGGTCCTGCCCGAGGAATGGTGGCATTTTGACTATCGCGACTGGTCGGAATACGGGATCGGACAGTCAACCTTCACCCAACTGGCCGAAACAAGGTAGACGTCTGTCCAGCCCGTGCCGGGGCGGAGGGATTTTGCACCATGACCGATCAAGCGGACGAAACCCCGATCCAGCGGGCCCTGCGCCTCAAGAAGGCCGCGATCGAGGCGAAACCCAAGCCGCCCCGTGGCGGACGCTTCCAGCGTGAACAGGCAGCCGCGGCCGCCTCATCGTCCAAATCCACTCCCTGGATGAAAAAGTGATGTCGAACGCCACCCTCACCGGACCCCGTAGGGGCCTCCTCGCCGTCGGCCTCATGGCGCTTGGGGTCGGGATGCTGCCCCGCACTGCGGGTGCCGCAGCTCCCCTCCTGCCG
>CAIYZB010000160.1 GCA_903930545.1 uncultured Alphaproteobacteria bacterium | reverse complement strand
CGCAGAGGATCAGGTCCTTCTCCCGGGTGAGGTAACGGTCCTCCCAGGCGGCCAGGGGCCAGCTGGCATGGGGACAGGAATCCACATAGCCCCGCAGCTGGCCCTCAAACAGCAGGACAAAGCCGGCAAACAGCTTGCGCTCCTCCCGGAACCGGAAGCCCTTGGTGCCCGGATCGGTCAGATCCGACAGGGCACAAAGGACCGTGCCCGGCGGCGGTCGGGCGGGATTGGGTTCGCCCTCGACCATCAGGCCAGGGCTCCCAGGGTGACCTTGAACTGGCGGATCTCCACGGCCTGGAACAGACCGGCCAGGGCATAGGGGTCATTGGCGCTGAAGGTCTGGGCCTCTTCCAGAGTCTCGGCCTCGAGCAGGAGGATGGAGCCGCACATCTGGCCGTCTTCGTCCAGCATGGGACCGGCCAGTTTCATGCGCCCGGCAAAGCCACGCATATAGGCCAGATGGGCCTCCCGGGTGGCCATGCGCAGGTCCAGGGATGCGGGCTTGTCGAGGCAGTGGATCGCATAGAGCGCCATGGGGCAGGTCCTTAGTGTTCGGAACGGAGGGGGCGGGAGAGCAGGCCGGTAATGGCGGCGGTGACCTCTACCTCGCCGGCCAGAATGGCGGCGACGGCATTGCAGATCGGGACATCGACCCCGAGACGGGCCGCAAGCTCGGTGACAGCAGGGGCTGAGGCAACGCCTTCGGCCACCGAGGTCTTGCCTGCCAGGGCCTGGGCGAGAGTCTGGCCCTGCCCCAGGGCGAGGCCGACACTCATGTTCCGGGACTGGGGACTGGAACAGGTCAGGACCAGGTCTCCCAGACCACAGAGCCCGGCCACGGTCTCGGCCCGGCCGCCAAGGGCCTCGGCCAGACGGACCATTTCGCTGAAGCCTCGGGTGATGAGGGCGGCATGGGCGCTGCGTCCCAGGCCCCGGCCCTCGACGATGCCGCAGGCAATGGCCAGGACGTTCTTCACCGATCCTCCCACCTCGGCCCCGATCAGATCGGTGGCCAGATAGGGACGGAAGCTAGGGGTGGCTATGGCCTCGGCCAGGGCGCGGGCCAGATCCTCGTCAGGACAGGCCAGGGTCACAGCCGTGGGCAGACCCCGGGCCACATCGGCGGCAAAGCTCGGGCCGGACAGGACGGCGGGCACGCAGGCCGGCAGGGTCTCGGCCAGGACATCGGTCATCAGTTTCAGGCTGCCCTGTTCGACGCCTTTTGAGCAGATCAGGATAGGCAGACCTGCCCGGGCATGGGGGGCGAATGCGGCCAGGCCGGCACGCATGTGCTGGGCCGGGGTGACATTGAGCACCAGGTCTGCAATGGCCAGGTCTGCCAGGTCGGAAGTCGCCTGCACCGGGGCGTCCAGAATGACCCCGGGCAGGAAGGCCCGGTTTTCCTGGTGCTGGTTCAGACTGTCGACAACCTCGCGCTCCCGCGCCCAAAGCGTGGTTTCAAGGCCAGCCCGGGCACAGACCAGGGCCAGGGCCGTGCCCCAGGCTCCACCGCCGATAATTCCTGCCCGCTTCATGCCTTGGCCCCTTTTCGACCGGGGGTATGGGTGGGATTGGCCGCCGCCGAGGCCGTATCCAGGGGCCAGCGGGGCCGGGCCGGGGCGTCGAGCCCGTCGGTCAAGCCCAGGGCCAGACGCTCGGCTCCCGCCAGGGCGATCATGGCGGCATTATCAGTGCAATAGACCAGTGGCGGGGCGTCAAAGGAAAAGCCCCGGGCCGTAGCCGTGGCCTGGAGCCGCTCGCGGACATGTCGATTGGCGGCCACGCCTCCGGCCACGACAAATCTCAGGGTCTCGCCGGGATGGGCCGCCCGGTAGGTGACCATGGCCCGGTCGGTCCGCTCGGTCAGCTGGCGGGCGATGGCAACCTGGACCGCAGCGGCCAGATTGCGACGCCCGGCCTCGTCGGTCACGGCCTCGGCCAGACGGGCGGCGGCGGTCTTCAGGCCCGAGAAGGAAAAATCACAGCCCTCGCGACCCAGCAGGGCCCGGGGCAGGGTAATGCCGCTGGCATCGCCCTCGGCGGCCAGACGTTCCAGGGCCGGGCCCCCGGGATAGGGCAGGCCCAGGGTCTTGGCGATCTTGTCAAAGGCCTCGCCGGCGGCGTCATCAATGGTCGAGCCCATACGATGACAGGCCCCGATGCCGTCCACGGTCAGGAGTTGGCAGTGACCGCCTGAGACCAGGAGCAGCAGGAAGGGATAGGGAATATCCGCCGCCAGCCGGGCGGAGACCGCATGACCCTCCAGATGGTTCACCGCCACCAGGGGCAGGTTGCGGGCCAGGGCCACGGCCTTGCCAAAGGACAGCCCCACCATGACCCCGCCCACCAGGCCCGGCCCGGCCGTAGCGGCGATACCCGACAGGTCGCCATAGCCTATGCCCGCGCCCGCCATGGCCTCGGCCGCTATGGCATCGATGGATTCCACATGAGACCTGGCGGCAATCTCCGGGACCACCCCGCCATAGGGGGCGTGTTCAGCGATCTGGGAGGCGATGATCGAGGACAGGACCTCCACCCGGCCATCGCCATGGCGGCGCAGGACGGCAGCGGCCGTCTCGTCGCAGCTGGTCTCCAGGCCCAGGAGGGTGAGGCTTTCCGCGGTCATTCGGTTGCAGCACTTCGCCGGGTCCTGTAGCGGACAGGCGACCTTTCCATCGCCGAGGTAGACCGCGCACCGTGCCCATGCAACCGCCTGTCAGGATCGGGGCCCGCGGCTCCAAGCTTTCCCTCGCCCAGGCGGGGATCATGCAGCGCCGGATCGCCGCTGCCCTGGGGGCACCGCCTGAGGATGCCGAGAGGGTCGCGCCCCTGATCATCATCACCACCACAGGGGACCGTATCCAGGACCGCCGCCTGCTGGAAATCGGCGGCAAGGGCCTGTTCACCAAGGAGATCGAGGAGGCCATGCTGGAGGGCCGCATCGATTGCGCCATCCATTCCATGAAGGACATGCCGGCCTTGCTGCCCGATGGCCTGTGCATTGCCGCCATTCCGGAACGGGAAGATCCCCGGGATGCCTTCCTGTCCCTGACCGCCGAGACCCTTGAGGACCTGCCCCAAGGGGCCCGCCTGGGCACCGCCTCCCTGCGCCGTCAGGCCCAGTCCCTGAACCGTCGGCCGGACCTGGATGTCCAGATGCTGCGGGGCAATGTGGATACCCGCCTGGCCAAGCTGGAAGCCGGTGATGCCGACGCCATCCTGCTCGCCCTGTCCGGCCTGAAGCGTCTGGGTCTGGGGCACCTGCCCCGCAGCCTCATCGACCCCATCGCCGTGCCTCCGGCCCCGGGCCAGGGGGCTCTGGCTGTCGAGACCCGCGAGGTCGACCGCGACGCCCCATGGCTGGAGGCTATCCGCCACCGCGACACCATCCTGACCGTGGCCGCCGAACGCGGGGCCATGGCGGCTCTCGAAGGCTCCTGCCGCACCCCCATCGGGGCCCATGGCCGGATCGAGGGTCTGACCCTGTCCCTCGTGGTCGAGGCCCTGTCTCCGGACGGGGTGCATCGCTTCCGTCGTCAGGGTCAGGCCATCCTGCCTGCCGGCGAGGGGGCCGAGGCTGTGGCCCGGGACCTGGGTCTGGCCCTCGGGGCCGAACTTTCCCTGGAAGGTGGCGAACTGATCAAGCTGGCCGATTGATTGTCGCTTCTGCTGGCCTCACGGTGCCGGTAGGAAGGATCTCCATGGTCGCCAAGGCACAGAAAATCTGGATCACCCGCGCCCAGCCCGGGGCTGACGAGACCGCCGAGCGGGTCCGCGCCCTGGGCCATGAGGCCGTGGTCTTGCCGCTGCTGACAGTGGAAACCCTGCCCGCCGAGCTGGATCTGGCCGGGGTCGGGGCCCTGGCCTTTACCAGCGCCAACGGTGTCCGGGCCTTCGGTGCCCTGACTGCGGAACGCAAGATAAAGGTCTTTGCCGTGGGTGCCGCCACATCCCAGGCGGCACGCCAGATCGGCTTCCGCGATGTGCTTTCGGCCAATGGCGATGTCGCCGCCCTGGCCGACGGGATCGCCAGCCGCCGCCGGGAACTGGGGGGCAAGGTTCTGAGCCCCGGTGCCGAGGAACCCGCCGGTCATCTGGTGGGGGACCTGATGGCCCGGGGAATCGAGGCCGAGCGCCTCAGCGTCTATGGAACGATTGCCCGCGACCTGGTGCCGCAGGACCTGGAGGCCCTGGCGGGGGTCGATGCCGTCCTTCTGCACTCGCCCAAAGCCGCCCGGGCCCTGGCCTGCGAGCTTGCCAAACACCCCATGCCGGGGCTGAAGGCCCTCGGTCTGTCGGCGGCGGTATTGAGGCCCTTGGAGGACTCCCGGCTCGCCGGACGGAATTTTGCCCCCTTTCCCCTCGAAGCCGGGCTGCTGAATCTGATAGACCGTTAGGCCATGACTGTTTCGCCAGACACATCCGAGACCTCGGCTCCCCGCGACCCGGCTGATTACCGGCCTCGACGGTTCTCGTTCAGTGGCCTGTTTGCCGGTGCCGCCTTCGGGGTGATCTGCCTTCTGGCGGGTCTGGGTCTGGCGCGGTTCGGCCCTGATTTCTTTCCGGCGCGACCGGATCGGGCCGGGTCCACAGCCGTTGACCTGGCTCCCATGGATCCAGGATCGACGGCCAGCGGCAATGCCAGTCCCGTTGATCCCCAGGACATGGCTGATGCCCCTCCTGCCAGTGCGCAGGTCGAGGCCCTGTCTCGTCGGGTGGAGATGCTCGAGGCCGAGCAATCCCGACTGGCAGAGGCGGCGGCCTCTGCCCTGGCCGCTGCCGCCCTGATGGAAGCATCCCAGACCTCCCACCCCTTTGCCGAGGAACTGGCCGCCCTGGACGCGATTTCCCCGCCCAGCGCCGACCTGCGGTCCCTGCGTCGCCTGGCCGAGACCGGGGCCCCGAGCCGGGCCAGCCTGGCGGCCAGCTTCCCTGACTTTGCCGCCCGTGCTGCGGCCGCCACGGGGGTGCCTGCCCAGGGGGTCAGTCTCGGTGACCGGATCCAGAATGCCCTGTCGCGGGTCGTGACCCTCCGCAGGGTCGGCGATGTCCCGGGCAACAGCGTCGATGCGCGCCTGGCCCGGGCTGAGCGCGAGCTTGGGGACGGTGATCTCGAGGCCGCCCTGAAGACCCTCGAGGCCCTGCCCTCAGCCACCCGGGAGGCCATGTCAGTCTGGCGCACCCGCGCCGATCGTCGGGCCGAGATCGACCGCCGGGTCGCCGCTATCCGGGCCGAGGCCCTGGAGGATCTGGCGCGTCAGGCGAGGCGCACCCCATGATCCGCACCGCCCTGGCCGTTTTCCTTGTGGCCGCCGTGGCCACCGCCATACTGGCCATTACCGGCGAGCCGGGCCATGCCTCCATCATCTGGCTGGGCTGGCGGGCCGACATGACCGCAGCCGCCATGGTCCTGATCACCCTCCTTGGGGCGCTTGGCGCCATGGTGGCCTGGCGGCTTCTGCTCTGGGTTCTTGAGGCCCCGCGTCGGGCCGAGCGCACCCGGGCCGAGACCCGCCGGCGTCAGGCCAATGAAACCCTGACCCGCGGCTTCCTTGCCGCCGCCGCCGGGGACGGGGCCGAGGCCCGTCGTCTGGCGCTCAAGGCCGCCGATCTTGCCGAGGAGGCCCCGGGCCTGGTCCGGGTTCTGGCCGCCCAGGCCGCAGAGGCGGCGGGCGATTCCGCGGCCGCCGTTTCGGCCTATTCCGCCATGCTGGGCTTTCCGGAAATGCGCCTGGCCGGCCATCGCGGCCTGATGCAGATGGCCCTGGCCCGTGGGGACAAGGCCGAGGCCCTGACCCATGCGGAAAAGGCCTATGAGATGGGCCGCACCGCCCGCTGGGCCTGGCGCTTCCTGCTGGAGGCGCGTCTGGAGGCCGGCAACTGGCAGGCCGCCCTCGACCTCGTCCAGGGGGCCCTGGACAGAAAGATCGTCTCCCCCATCGTGGCCGAACGCACCCGCGCGGCCCTGCTGGCGGCCTCGGCCGCCCAGCTGGAAACCGCGCCTGAGTCCAAGGCCCGCAATCAGGCCCTGGACTATGCCCTGGAAGCCGCCAAGCTCCAGCCCGGCTTTGCCCCCGGGGCCGTCATGGCCGCGCGCCTGCTGGCCGCCGACAACAAGGTCAGCCGTGCCGCCCAGATCCTGGAAGCGGCCTGGAAGGCCACCCCCCACCCGGCCCTGTGGCTGACCTATCGCGACCTGAAGACCGACGAGACCCCCCGCCAGCGCGCTGCGCGGCTGGAAGATCTGGCTGAACTGAATGCCGATACCCGCGAAAGCCGTATCCTGTTTGTGGAACAGGCCCTGATCACCGGGGATGGGGCCGCCGCCCGGCGCTTTGCCCGTCTGCTGGATGCCGAACCCGTCACGGTGCGCACGGCCGGTCTCATGGCCCGGGTGGCCTATGCCAGCGCCAAGCCGGACGAGGCCCGGGTCTGGATGGCCCGCGCCGCCGGGGCCAGCCAGGAACCCGACTGGTCCGATATCGACCCCAATGGCCAGGCCTTTGCCTATGGCCCCGCGGACTGGTCGCGGCTGGTGGCCACCTATGGCGAGACTGGTGACCTGATCCATCCCCGCCTGGAGCGGGCAGAAAAGACCATCAGCGAGCTGCCGGAGCTGCCCCTGGCCTATGTGGATTCCACGCCCTTCCTGGCCAATGGCGACATGCCCATCGCCCCCTTTGCCGTGGACGAAGGCCTCTATGGCGAGGACGAAGAGCCCCCGCCGCCGGAGCCCTCCAACGCCCGTCGCAAGGCCCCAGCAAGGCGGCGCTTGGCGAGCGCGCCGAGAGCCGCTAAATAGGCCCTCCCGAGCGGGCCCCTCCGGCCCCGCACCCCACGGGCCGCCTTAGCTCAGCCGGTAGAGCGACGCATTCGTAATGCGTAGGTCAGGTGTTCGAGTCACCTAGGCGGCACCACCCTCTCCCTGATTCCCTCACCCCTTCCGGATCACGATCAGGGAGTTGTCCGCTAGGGGGATGTTCTTGCGGTAGAGATTCACGAACTCCACGTCCCAGGGCTTGTCCTTGAAATAGATCATGAAGTTGAAGAGGTCGGCGATGTTGACGTCCTCGATAATGTAGACGCCCTCGGGTTTCAGCTTGTGGATGGCGTTTTCCAGCAGGCTGACCCCGCCGGCAAAGGTGTGCAGGCCGTCATCGATCATCAGGTCGAATTCAATGTCGCCGACCTGGTCCATCACCGCCTTGATGGCTGCAGGATCGGTCTGGTCGCACTGGAAGGTGCGGATGCGCTCGTCCTGGAAGATGATGTCGCCATCGATATCCACCCCGACGATCTGGGCATTGGGGAAATAGTCCCGCCAGACCCGTAAGGAGGCCCCGGGCTTGCCGCCGGATCCCATGCTGGAGACCAGGCCCGGATTATTGGTCCCCATGCCGCACTCAAAGACGTGAGCGACATGGTGGCGGCAGTGGCGGAAGGTCCGCTCCAGATAGTCGGCATAGGTATGGGCGTGCCAACCCTGAGTTCGGTTGCCGCGGACCAGCTGGCCCTTGTCGGTGCCATAGGTGTCACACAGGCCGCTCAGCAGGGATTTCTCGACCCTGTTGTAATAGGTCCTGAATGCACGGTCGAAATGCTCTTCAAGGACATCATCGAGGGGCGGCGGCGAGCTGCACGCCCTGGATCACGACCTTGATGAACTCGGGAAACATGGTGTCACTCCGCCCGCGATGGAACGGCACCCTGCGCCATCTCCAGAGGGGGCTTATTCAGCAGGTCGCGGCAATCGGCAACGGGCCCTAGCGCACCATGCTCGCTGACATCCGACCAAAGGCCGTCCGGATCTGGGTCTTCAGATCGGGGTCTATGCCTGCATCGTCAAGGGCCTGTCCCATGGCCGCCATCCACTGGGCTGCGGTCTGAGCCGTGATGGGGATGGGGGCGTGGGCAGACATGACACAGCGGCCCGGATTGGCCTCGAACCAGTCTCTCGGTCCCCCCAGCCAGCCGCTGAGAAATCCGGTGAGGGACCGGCGCATGGGGGCCAGGTCGGGGGCATGGATCTGACGCAGGGCCAGATAGGCCGGGTCTTCGTCCATCAGATCATAGAACCGGTCCACCAGGCGCTGCACAACCGGCCGGCCCCCGATCACCTCATAGGGCAGGGCAGGGGCTTGGGCGGTCTCGGACATGGCGGGCCTTTCGGATCAGAACCGCCATTTCCGGCGGCACAGGCCTGGCCTGCCTTGATCCAGATCAGGTCCCGCTGAGGACCACCAGATGTTCCAGCCCCCGGAAGAAGGGCAGGGCCCGCCAGACGGGGGCCTGGTCCGGATGGGCCAGGGTCAGGTCGGGGAAGCGTTCGAAGATCATGGCCACGGCCACCTGGGCCTCCAGCCTGGCCAAGGGGGCACCGATACAGATATGGGCCCCGCCGCCAAAGGCCACATGGGGCTTGGCCTTGCGCTGGATGTCGAATTTCTGGGGATCCTCAAACACCGCCGGGTCGTGATTGGCACCCTTGAGGCTGAAGGTGATGGACTGGGTGGTCTTCACCGGACAGCCACCGATCTCCATGTCCCGGGAGGCGACCCGTCCGGTGATGTCCACGGGCCCCTCATGGCGCAGAGTTTCCTCGATGGTGGCCTTGATCAGCTCCGGATTGGCCTTGAGCAGGGCCAGCTGGTCGGGATTGAGCAGCAGCAGGCGCACCGCATTGCCGATCAGGTCGGTGGTGGTCAGGTTGCCCCCCACCAGCAGGGCCCCCAGATTGATCCGAAGTTCGGTATCATTGAGGGGCTCGCCCGCCGCCTGAAGGCGGGTCATG
>CAIYZB010000159.1 GCA_903930545.1 uncultured Alphaproteobacteria bacterium | reverse complement strand
TGGCCCTGTCTTCAGAGGTTCTGGCCCGGGCCTATGGCATCGAGGCCAGGCTGACCCCCTCGGAGGCCGGCCTGACCATCGAAATCCTCGGCCGGACGGCCTGACCTACCAGATGTCGACCCGGGCTTCGGGGGCGACATAGAGCTTGTCACCCGGCTTGACGTCCCAGGCGGAATACCAGCCGGCGATGTTGCGGATGGTGCCGTTGACCCGGAAATAGGCCGGGGAGTGGGGATCGGTGACCACCTGCTGGCGCGCCGCCTCTTCCCTCTGCTTCTGACGCCAGACCTGGGCCCAGCCGAGGAAGACCCTCTGGTCGCCGGTGAAGCCATCGATCACCGGAGCCGGCTGGCCTTTGAGCGAGGTGCGATAGGCATCCAGACCCAGGGACAGCCCCCCCATGTCGCCGATGTTCTCGCCCATGGTCAGGGCTCCATTCACGAAGGAGCCCTTGACTGGCTCGAAGGCCGAATACTGCGCCCCGAGGCGGTCGGCCTGGGTCTTGAACTTGGTGGCGTCCTCATTGGTCCACCAGTCGCGCAGGAAGCCGTCGCCATCGGATTTGCGGCCCTGGTCGTCAAAGCCGTGGCTGATCTCGTGGCCGATCACCCCGCCGATCCCGCCATAATTGATGGCCGGGTCTGCGTCCGGATCGAAGAATGGGGCCTGGAGAATGGCGGCCGGGAAGACAATCTCGTTATTCACCGAGTTGTAATAGGCATTCACCGTCTGGGGGGTCATGCCCCATTCGGTCTTGTCTACTGGCTCATTGAGGCGGGCGACGTCGCGGTTCCACTCATAGGCCTCGGCCCGCATGGCATTGCCATAGAGGTCGCCTGCCTTGAGTTTCAGGGCTGAATAGTCCCGCCACTGGGTCGTATAGCCGATCTTCACCGTGAACTTGGCGAGCTTGTCGAGAGCCTTGGCGCGGGTCTCCGGACCCATCCAGGCCAGTTGCTCGATCCGGGCCTTCAGGGCGCTGCGGATGTCCACCACAAGGGCGTCCATCTTGGCCTTGGAGGCCGGCGGGAAATAGCGGGCCACATAGACCCGTCCGATGGACTCCCCGATGGTGGCATTGGAGAAGGCCACGGCCCGCTTCCAGCGCGGGCGCTGTTCCGGCTGGCCATTCAGGGTCTGGTCGCGGAAGGCAAAGCGGGCGTCCACAAAGGCCTTGGACAGCATGGGTGCCGCCCCGTCCGCCACGCGGAAGGCCTGCCATGCCTTCAGGGTTTCCAGAGGCGTGTCGGTATAGACTGCGGCGATCTTGGGAAATGCGGTGTCGGTGGTGACGACGAACCGGTCCACGCCCTTGGGCAGGTCGCTTTCGGCCAGATAGCGGGTCCAGTCAAAGCCCGGGGTCAGGGCCTGAAGTTCAGCCAGGGTCTTGGGATTATAGGTCTTGTCACGGTCCCGACGCTGGGCGCGTGCCCAGTGGGCCTCGGCCAGACGGGTCTCGAAGGCGACAACGGCCTTGGCGCTTTCGGCCGGAGCCTCCCAGCCCGCCAGGGTCAGGATCTGGGCGACATAGGCCTCATACTTGACCTTTTTGTCGGCAAACTTGGCGTCGAGATAATAGTCGCGGTCCGGCATGCCCAGACCACCGTCGCCAGCATATACGGCATAGCGGCTGGGGTTCTTGGCATCAGCGCGGATGCCGATCCCGAGCAGGGTGGCAAAGGGTCCGCCATTGGACTGGCCCATCAGGGCGGTGAAATCATCGCGGGTCTTGATCTTGCGGATCTGCTTCAGGGCCTTGGCGATGGGCTTGGCACCCAGGGCCTCGATCCGGGCCTCATCCATATAGGCACCGTAGACTGCACCGATCTTGGCTCCGTCAGGGTCGACGAGCTTACCGGCCGCGGCCTCTTCCAGAATGGCGTGGACCCGAGCCTCCGAGAGGATCGACAAATAGTCGAAATTGCCGAAGCGGGTGCGGTCCGAAGGGATCGTGGTGCGATCTTCCCAGGCCCCGTTGGCAAAACGGTAGAAGTCGTCTCCGGGCTTCACGGCGCGATCGATCCCGCTGACGTCAAAGCCCCAGGTGCCATATTTCGGGGACTCCAGGCTCATGGCCGGGGTGCCGCCGCCCGCGTCGGCGAGAAACAGGGCTTCGGTTTCGCATGCCGGATCAACGCAGCTATGGGCCTCGTGGGCCATGGCCTGGCCAGCCAGAAGGGACAGGGCGGCTGCGGCATAGATCAGGGTCTGACGGCGGGGCATGGAGGCTCCAGAAAGGCTGGGGCAAGGCGGGGCTTGCGAGGGAGAGCAGGAAACTTAGAATCCGTCTCCGGATCAACCCGAAAGCGCAGATGTCCACTCACCTTGCCCTGACCACTTTCCTCGTGCCCGACTATGACAGTGCCATCGCCTTCTTCACCAGGGTGCTCGGGCTTGACCTGGTTGAAGACAGCGATCTCGGGGACGGAAAGCGCTGGGTTGTGGTGGGGCAGGCAGGTTCAGGAAGCCTGCTGATTGCTCGGGCTACATCTCCCGACCAATCAGCCCGCATCGGCGACCAGACAGGAGGTCGGGTCGGTTTCTTCCTGCACACCGATGATCTGGCCACCGTTGCCCGGCGGCTCGCTGTAGAAGGGATTGATCCTGAGGGACCGGTCCGGGACGAGGCCTATGGCCGTGTCATGGTGTTTCGGGATCCGTGGGGCAATCGCTGGGACCTGATCCAGCCGAACTAGGGCGGTGCCAACCCCCTCCGTCACGCTTTGCGTGCCACCTCCCCCTTGGGGGAGGAATTGGGATCTGGAATTGCTCCCCCTCTGGCGGAGCTGACTGACGGGGACCTTAAGCGTCCCAGGCCCTGCGGCCGCCGCGGGCCACATGGAAATCACCACTGACCGACAGGACAATCCAGTCCCCGGGTCGGGCGACGCTGAAGCCATCCGGAGTCAGGACCTGAACTGCGCCGGGTTCGTCCAGGCCCAGGCCGCAATCCCCCAGCCAGGCCCAGAGATTGCGCCAGTTGCGCGCGTCATGTGCGGGGGGCACGCGCAGGGCGGCCCCGTGATCAAAAGCTTGGTGAAGCTGAACTACGGCGGTCATGAGCGCGAAGGTCGGGTGACTCGGTGACCGGATTCTTAAGATCGACACAAACCGTCAGGCGGCGATCTTTTCTCCTGAATGGCTCCCGATGCCAGGTTGGGCCGCGCGACGGCGGGAGGCCATGCGGTCATAGAGACGTTCCACCGCCTCGCTGGCCGTGCGCTCGAAGGCGAAGGGCAGGATAGCGTGGATCAGGCAGGCGGCTCCGGCCACGATCAGGGTGACCCCGAAGCCGCCCGCCATGGCCAGATGCTCGCCATAGGTCTCGCCGACGGAGTGGGGGTGACGGGTGAAGGAGTCGAGCATGGCAGGCCTCGCGGGATCAATGGCCTGATGGTCTCTCCAAACCCGGAGAATGACATTATCGATTTTGTGCCATTTCCACGCTATGAGAGAAAAATGTTCCTGCAAATGAGCGAATAATGTGAACAAAATTCTCGACAGCATCGATCAGCGCATTCTCAGGGAGCTCCAGGCGGACGCGACCATCTCCATTGCGGACCTCTCCGATCGGGTAGGTCTGTCCCAGACCCCTTGCTGGAAGCGGGTTAAACGCCTGACCGATGACGGGATCATCGAAAAGCGGGTTGCCCTGCTGAACCGCGAGGCCCTGGACCTGGGGCTGGTGGTCTTTGTCTCCGTGCGGGCCAGCCGTCACGATGAGGCCTGGCTCACCGCCTTTGCCCAGGGGGCGTCGGCCCTGCCGGAGGTCATCGAGTTCTATCGGATGAGTGGAGAGACCGATTATCTGCTGAAGGTCGTGGTCAAGGACATCGCGGCCTATGACCGGTTCTACAAGCGCCTGATCGCCACTGCCCCCCTGGGGGACGTGTCTTCGTCCTTCGCCATGGAGCAGATCAAGTACACGACGGCTCTGCCCCTCTGAACGGCCCCTTGAGTTAGCCGCCCTGGCCTGTAAGCCTTGAGGCATGCCAGTTCTCCATCTCATGTGTGGTCTGCCCTGCACCGGCAAGACGACCCGGGCCCTTCAGATCGAGGCCGAGCATCGCGCCCTTCGCCTGTGTCCGGATGCCTGGATGGCCCGGATCGTCCGGGATGGCTGGGACGCCGAGCGCCGGGTCGCCGTCGAGGCCGTGCAGCTTGAGATCGCTGTGCGGGTGCTTGAGCTTGGCAATGACGTCATCCTCGAGGGCGGCTTCTGGCACCGTGCCGAGCGCGATCATGCGCGGGCCTGCGCTGCAGAGGTCGGTGCGGCCTGCCGTGTTCATTTCCTCGACGCCCCGCTGGAGATCCTGATTGCTCGCGCCGAGGCCCGGGCTCTGGACTGTCCGCCGGACACCTTCGTTGTCAGCGCAGAGAATCTAACGGATTGGTACAATCTCATCGAACGGCCTGACGCCGTGGAACTGGCTCAGGACTCCCCGTGACCTCCTCCAATCCACTCATCGAACAGGCCACCTCCGATCTGCGGCACCGCTCGGCCAATTTCTTCCAGCTGCTGTCGGCCCTTGGCCGGATGCGCAGTCAGAAATCCGATACGGCAGAGGCCCGTCGGCAGCTCCTGTGGATGGCCGATGCCATCGGGTCCCTCGGGGCCCTTGAGCGTCACCGCACTGAGGCCGGGGTGGATTTCCAGGCCTATCTCAACGAGATGGTTCCGATCTGGCGTCGTCGTCACGGGACCAAAGGCCCCAATCTGGTCGCTGATATCGGGCCGATGCTGGCCAGGGACTTTTCAGCCTCCACCATTGCCCTCATCGCCCAGGAGCTGGTGGACAATGCGGCCACCCATGGCTTTCCCGAGGGTCGTACCGGGGAGATCCGCATGGTCATTGCCCCTGACCCTGATGGCCGCTGGATCATGACGGTCGAGGACGACGGGGTGGGATATGATCCGGCCACTGCAGTGGAAGGGTTCGGCCTGTGGTTCATCCGCAGCCTGGCGACCCAGATCCACGGCACCTTCACCCTGCAGGGCGGGGTGGGCACAACGGCCCGCCTTGTCTTCACACCCTAGGGCTCAATGGGCGGTCCGCTCCGATCA
>CAIYZB010000158.1 GCA_903930545.1 uncultured Alphaproteobacteria bacterium | reverse complement strand
CGGCAGGCACAGGGTGCGCACCTTGATCCCGCGATCAAGACCACCGTGCTCGGCCAGGGCCTGGAGCACAAAGGCCCCGAAGCCGCCCATGGCGCCTTCTTCCACCGTGATCAGGGCCTCGTGCTCGCGGGCCAGACGCAGGATCAGGTCGATATCGAGGGGCTTGGCAAAGCGGGCATCGGCCACGGTGGTGGTAAAGCCCCGGGCGGTCAGGATGTCAGCGGCCTTCAGGCTCTCGGCCAGGCGGGTGCCGAAGGACAGGATGGCAACCGAATTGCCTTCACGAACGATGCGGCCCTTGCCGATCTCCAGGGGTGAGGCGAAGTCCGGGATGGCGACGCCCGTGCCCTCACCGCGGGGATAGCGGAAGGCCGAGGGGCGGTCGTCGATCTCGACGGCTGTGGCCACCATATGGGCGAGCTCCGCCTCATCGGCGGCGGCCATCAGGACCATGCCCGGCAGGGCCCCCATGAAGCCGATGTCGAAGGATCCGGCATGGGTGGCCCCATCGGCCCCCACCAGACCGGCCCGGTCCATGGCAAAGCGCACGGGAAGGCCCTGGATGGCGACGTCGTGGACCACCTGATCGTATCCGCGCTGCAGGAAGGTGGAATAGATGGCCGCAAAGGGCTTCATGCCGTCGGCGGCCAGGCCGGCAGCAAAGGTCACGGCATGCTGTTCGGCGATCCCGACATCGAACATCCGCTTAGGGAACTTCTCGGCAAAGAGGTCAAGGCTGGTGCCCGATGGCATGGCCGCGGTGATGGCCACGATGCGGCTGTCCTTCTCCGCATGCTTGATCAGCTCGGTGGCGAAGACCTTCTGATAGTTGGGGGCCTGGGCCTGGGCCTTGGCCTGCTTGCCGGTGACCACATCGAACTTGACCACAGCGTGAAGCTTGTCCGCCGCACTCTCGGCGGGGGCATAGCCCTTGCCCTTCTGTGTCACCACATGGACCAGGACCGGCCGGTCGCGGATTTCCCGGGCATTGCGCAGGACGGGGACCAGGGCGTCGAGGTCATGGCCGTCGATAGGCCCGACATAATAGAAGCCCAGCTCCTCGAAGAACGTACCACCCGTGACCATGCCCCGGGCAAATTCTTCCGCCTTGCGGGCCGCGTCCTGAAGGGGGCGCGGCAGGACACCGGCCACGGACTTGCCGATCTTGCGGAACTGCTGATAGCCACCGCCGGAGACAAGACGGGCCATATAGGCGCTCATCCCCCCCACGGGCGGGGCGATGGACATGTCATTGTCGTTTAGGATGACCGTCAGCTGCTTGGTGGTCTCCATGGCATTGTTCATGGCCTCATAGGCCATGCCCGCACTCATGGAGCCGTCGCCGATCACCGCCACGACCCGGTTGTCCCGGCCGGCGGCATCCCGCGCGGCGCAGAAACCTAGTGCTGCCGAGATGGAGGTGGCCGCATGGGCCGCGCCGAAGGGGTCGTATTCGCTCTCGGAGCGCTTGGTGAAACCGGACAGGCCATCGGCCTGACGCAGGGTTCGGATGCGGTCGCGACGCCCAGTGAGGATCTTGTGGGGATAGGCCTGATGACCCACGTCCCAGATCAGGATGTCGCTGGGGGTCTCATAGACATGGTGCAGGGCGACGGTCAGCTCGACCACACCAAGGCCGGCCCCGAAGTGTCCACCGGTCTGGGACACGGCGTCGATCATCTCGGCACGCACCTCGTCCGCCAGCTGGCGCAGCTGGGGAGCGTTGAACTGCCGGGTGTCGGCAGGAGCGGAAACCTTGTCCAGAAGCGGCGTTAGGGGCGGCATGATCAATCGCTGCTGACGAATACTAGGAGCGGCGGTCTAGCACGAAATCCACACTGGCCCGCAGGATTTCCGCACGCTGACCAAAGGGTTCGAGATGGGCCTTGGTCTGGCCCACCAGGAGGTCGAGGCGCTCCCTGGCCGCATCGATCCCCAGCAGGGTGACGAAATTGGCCTTTCCACGCCCGGCATCCTTGCCCGCAGCCTTGCCTAGCAAGATGGCATCGCCCTCGGCATCCAGCAGATCATCGACGATCTGATAGGCCAGACCCAGGTCTTGGGCGAAGAACATCAGGGCCTTGCGCTCCGCCTCCGGCGCATGGGCCAGGGTCAGGGGCAGGTCGAAGGACACGGCGATAAGGGCCCCGGTCTTCAGGCGCTGCATCCGCGCCACAGCCCCCAGATCGTCGCGCACCCCCAGAAGATCGATCATCTGGCCGCCGCACATGCCGTGAGCCCCGGAGGCGCGGGCCAGCTTAAGAACCAGCTCGGCGCGGGCGTGGCCGTCACCCCAGGTCGCGGGAT
>CAIYZB010000157.1 GCA_903930545.1 uncultured Alphaproteobacteria bacterium | reverse complement strand
CTAGCCAGCGTGGACATGCATGCCATCCAGACCAGCGGCAATTGCATCCGCAATGTCACGGCTGACCCCTATGCCGGGGCCACGGCGGAGGAGATCGACGACCCCCGGGTCTGGTCCGAGGCGATCCGCCAGTGGTCCAGCCTGCATCCGGAATTCAGCTTCCTGCCGCGCAAGTTCAAGATCGCCATCACGGCAGCCCCCAAGGACCGCACGGCGGCCAAGGTTCACGACATCGGCCTGGTGGTGCGTCGCGCCCGTGACGGGACCCTGGGCTTCGAGGTCATGGTGGGCGGTGGTCTGGGGGCCAGCCCCTATATTGGCCAGACCATCAAGGAGTTCCTGCCCGCCTCGCGGCTCTTCTCCTATCTGGACGCCATCCTGCGGGTCTATAACCGCCTCGGTCGCCGGGATAACCGCACCAAGGCCCGGATCAAGATCCTGGTCTCCAGCCTGGGGGCCGGGGAATTCGGCCGCCAGGTGGAGGCTGAATGGGAACAGGTGGGGCATGGGGGCGATCTGCCTGATACCGAACTGGCTCGTATCCGTGGTGCCTTTGCCGCCCATCCCTTCGAGACCCTGCCGGTCCAGTCGGAGGCCTTTGAACGGGCCAAGGCTGCCGATGCCGGCTTCGCACGTTTCGCCCGCAACAACCTGAAACCCCACAAGAAACCCGGCTACACCATTGTCGAGATTTCCCTGAAGGCGATCGGCGAAACACCCGGGGATATGACCTCGGACCAGATGGACGTCGTGGCCGATCTGGGGGCCCGCTATGGTTCCGACGATATCCGCGCCACTCACGAGCAGAACCTCGTCCTGCCCCATGTGAAGCTGGACGACGCCCATGCGGTCTATCAGGCCCTGGCGGCGGCAGGCCTCGCCACGCCCAATATCAACCTGATCTCCGACATCATTGCCTGCCCCGGCCTCGACTATTGCGCCCTGGCCAATGCCCGCGCCATTCCGGTGGCCCAGGACATCGCCCGGCGCTTTGCCGACCAGGATCGTGCCGAGCTGATCGGCGAGCTGAAGATCAAGATCTCCGGCTGCATCAATGCCTGCGGCCACCACCATGTCGGCCATATCGGCATTCTCGGGGTCGATAAGAAGGGTGAGGAATTCTACCAGCTGACCCTCGGCGGATCTGGTGCGGAGGATGCGTCGGTGGGCAAGGTCCTGGGACCGGCCCTTTCTGCGGACCGGGTTGCCGGGGCCATCGACGCCCTGGTGGATGTCTATCTGCGCGAGCGTCAGGGCGAGGAACGCTTCCTCGACACCTATCGCCGCACCGGGGTCACCCCCTTCAAGGAGGCCGTCTATGCCGAAGCTCATTAGGCGTCTGGCCGACGGCCAGTTCGTGGCCGAAACCGACCCCTTCACCTCCGTATCCGACGAGGCGGAGCTGCCTCCCGGTGACGTGATCATCTCCCTGGGTCGTTTCCAGGCCGAGGGCGAGCGTCTGCTGTCTGAAGGTCGTGCTGTTGGCGTGCGGATCGAACCGGCCGAGCAGGTTGAGGCCCTGGCCTATGACCTGCCTCGGCTGGCCCTGGTGGCTGTGGCCTTTCCGACCTATCGCGATGGCCGGGCCTATACCTCCGCCACCCTGCTTCGGGAGCGTCTCGGCTTTACCGGAGAGGTGAGGGCTGTGGGCGATGTCCTGCGCGAACAGGCGGGCTTCATGGTCCGCTGCGGGATCGATGCCTTTGAGCCCAATGACGGGTCAGACCCAGACCAGTGGGCCCATGCCGTCGGGCGCCATCGTCACGTCTATCAGAGGGCTGCTGACCGTCGGGTCACGGCCTTCCAGGAACGTGAGGAGGGCTGAGCATGGCCTTTGACCAGAGCGAAAGCCAAGCCCAGCGCCTGGATCTTCAGCTGCGCCATGCGGATCCTCAGGCCGTGGTTGAAGCCGCCGTCGAGGCCTTCGGCAAACGTCTCGCCCTTGTTTCGTCCTTCGGTGCGGAGTCAGCGATCCTGCTGCACATGGTGGCCCAGGTGGCTCCGGATACCCCAGTCCTGTTTCTTGAAACCGGAATGCTGTTTGGCCAGACCCTGGACTATCGTCGCAATCTGGTGACGCGACTGGGCCTGAGCGATGTTCGCGACCTGCGACCCAACTATCAGGATCTGGCTGTGGCCGATCCCCAGAACAAGCTCTGGCAGTCAGACACCGATGCCTGCTGCGAGGTGCGAAAGGTGCGCCCCCTGGATCGCGCACTTCTTGACTTCGATGGCTGGATCACCGGGCGCAAGCGCTTCCATGGCGGCGACCGCCTGAGCCTTCCGGTGGTTGAAGAGGCAGGCACCCAGATCAAGTTCAACCCCCTCGCCAACTGGGACAAGGCTGACCTGGACGCCTATATGGCCGCCCATGACCTGCCGGCCCATCCCCTGGTCGCCCAGGGCTTTCCCTCCATCGGCTGCTGGCCCTGTACCAACCCCGTCGAGGAGGGCCAGGATGTGCGCGCCGGACGCTGGGCTGGCCAGGACAAGACCGAATGCGGCATCCACGTTGCCCGCGCCCCGGGCGCGACCCTCGATGTCGGTGGCGACATCTGACTGCGACTTCGGCTAAAGACCCCACCCATGACTGATACGACCGCTGCGGCACCGGCCAAGAAGCCGGGGGCCTTCCTCACCGAGACCGTCACCTGGGTCCAGCACTGGACCGATGAGCTGTTCTCGTTCCGCTGCACCCGCGATCCGGGCTTCCGCTTTCAGAGCGGCCAGTTCGTGATGGTGGGCCTTGAGGTGGATGGCAAACCCCTGGTGCGGGCCTATTCCATCGCCAGTCCCTCCTGGCACGACGAACTGGAATTCTACTCCATCAAGGTCGAGAGCGGCCCCCTGACTTCGCGCCTGCAGCATCTGAAGGTCGGCGACCAGGTCCTGATCGGCAAGAAGCCCACGGGCACCCTGGTCCTGGACGGCCTGAAGCCCGGCAAGCGCCTCTATATGTTGGGCACCGGCACAGGGCTTGCCCCCTGGCTCAGCCTCGCCCGGGATCCCGAGGTCTATGACCGCTTCGAGACCGTGGTGGTGACCCACACGGTACGCCATGTGGCCGACCTGAACTATCGCGAGATGTTCGAGACCGACCTGCCCAAGGACGAGATCCTTGGGGAAATCGTGG
>CAIYZB010000156.1 GCA_903930545.1 uncultured Alphaproteobacteria bacterium | reverse complement strand
GTCTGGCCGCGGGAGCCTCTGAACTGCGCGATCTGATTGTCTGGGCCTGGGGGGCAAGCGAAAGCCAGAGTGTCGGCTGGACCCCTGTGCCTCTGATGGACATTCTGTCTGGCAAGACCGATGCCTATGGCAAGCTCTACGGCATCGACTGATCGCCATTGCCGATCCGGGGCGGTTTCGGATAGCTGAGGCTCCCGTCCCGGAGGTTCCATGTCCCAGGCTCAGATCATTGACGCCAAGCTGATCGCCGAATCCCTGCGTGAGGAGGTCGGCCGCGAGGTCGCCCGGCTGAAAACCGATCATGGCCTGACCCCAGGCCTCGCTGTTGTCCTGGTGGGAGAGGACCCCGCCAGCCAGACCTATGTGCGTTCCAAGGGCGAGCATTCCAAGGCCGCCGGCATGCACTCGGTGACCCATCGTCTGCCCGATGACACGACACAGGCCGATCTCCTGGCCCTGGTGGAAACCCTGAACCGCGACCCTGCCATCCATGGCATTCTGGTCCAGCTTCCCCTGCCAGCCGGGCTGGACGAAAAATCCGTGATCAATGCCATTGACCCGGCCAAGGACGTGGATGGTCTTCACCCGATGAATGCCGGTTACCTGGCCCAGGGGCTGCCGGCTCTCGTACCCTGCACCCCAACGGGCTGCATGGTCCTGCTGGAGCGGACCCTGGGATCACTGTCCGGCAAGCGGGCCGTCGTCGTGGGTCGCTCTGTCCTGGTGGGCAAGCCGGTCGCCCAACTGCTGCTGGCCGCTGACTGCACCGTCACCATCGCCCATTCCCGCACCCAGGACCTGCCGGCTGTCTGCCGCGAGGCCGATATCCTTGTGGCCGCCGTGGGCCGTCCGCGCATGGTCAAGGCCGACTGGATCAAGCCTGGGGCGACCGTCATCGATGTCGGGATCAACCGGGTGCCCTTCGACAATCCCGAACAGGCCGCTGCGGGCAAGACCAAGCTGGTGGGCGACGTAGCCTACAAGGAAGCCCTTGCCGTCGCTGGCCATATCACTCCGGTTCCCGGCGGGGTCGGCCTGATGACCGTGGCCTGCCTGCTGCAAAACACGGTCACAGCGGCCAAGCGCATTGCCGGTATTGAGGCCTAGCTGGCCGCCGCCTGGTTCGTCAGGTCAACGATCTCGGCCAGGGTTTCGCTCGTTGCCTCGTCAAAGGCCCGCACCACTGCGGAGACCCGGTTTGCCGAGGCGCGCACCTCATGGGTCAGGATCTTGTCGGTGAGTGCCACGCGATCTCCTGCCCGGGAGATGACAAGATGGGTCACGACCACGACCTTGGGGGCGGCCCTGGGGCTCTTGTCATAGACCGCTTCAAAGGTCTGGATGTCCAGGCGCAGGGCCAGGTTCAGCCGTGATGGCTCGCCCCGGGTGACGAGACGCGCCGGACCCCCGTTCGAGGCAAAGGCCCTAAGCAGGGCCTCGTCCATCAGGGTGGTGGCCGGACCTGCCCAGCGGGCTCCCGCCAGATAGGCCAACTTGTCCCCGGTCACAGTCAGGATCTGGTCCCCGGCCGAGGCCTGGGTGAAGCTGCCGCCGATCTTGACCACCCCGACCTTGGGCCCCGTGGTTTCCGCAACCGCCGGGATGGCGCCGCTGAAGCGATAGAGGGTGGTGGGATCAACCTTGGGGAAAAGGGTGACGCAGCCTGCCAGGGCCAGGGTTGCTGCCACCAGGAAGGCGAGCTTTACCGATCTCATGGCTTGATCTCCTTTTCGGCGGCCGGGGCCTTGCTCACCGCTGCGCGGGGATTGGCTTCGATCTGGCGGACCAGACGATCGAGAGAGGCTGCTGTCTGCTGAAGCGTGCCGACGGCCTCTGTCAGCTGGGGCAGGCCATTGGTGGCAAACTCATTGGCTGGGCCGTCCAGCTTGCCGAGCATGACCTGAAGGTCCTTGGCGGCGGCCTCGGTCTCGGCTGCAGCATCGGCAACATTGGTGACACTCCGGCGGCCCTCGCCGTCGACCAGGGCCTGACCCGAGGCTGTAAGCTGGGTGATCTGCTGGGCGGCCGTGTCGATGTTCTTCAGGGCGACCTCTGCCTCGGCGAACAGGGTCTTGCGGTTCTTCAGTTCGGTTGTGACCTCATGGGTGTCACCGAGGACACCGGTAAAGGTCTTGATGTTCTTGTCCGACAGGACCCGGTTCACCCGGTCAAGGGCCTCCACGGTCCTCGTCAGGACCGTGCCCCCGCCTTCGAGCAGGTCGGACAGGGCGCTGCGCTGGCTCTTGATGATCGGAACCGTGCCCTTTGGGGCCACATCCTTAAGCAGGGGGCGGGTCTCGGTCCCGGCCGTGATCTGGATGTAATTGACCCCGGTAATGCCCTGGGGCTCCAGAGAGGCATAGGAGTCCGTGCGGATCGGCACATTGGAGGTGACCCGGGCCGTGGCGATCACGTCCTTCGGGTTCTTGGCCAGCTGGATCTTGGTGACCTCGCCGATCTTGATGCCATTGAAGTGGACTTCACCCCCCTGGCTCAGGCCCCGGACAGGCCCCTGAAAGACGATGTCATAGGTGTCGTAGTCACGGTTCAGGCTGATCCTGGCCAGCCAGATGACGAAGATCACCAGACCGGCAAACAGGATCAGGGTCGAAAGACCCACCAGGGCATAGTTGGCGTCTTTTTCCATCAGGCGATCGTCCCGGCTTTTACAGATGCGGCCGCGGCAGCACGCCCGCGCGGTCCCAGGAAATACTCACGAATCCACGGATGGTCTGAACCCTCAAGCTCCTGCACCGAGGCGACAGCAACCATTTTCTTGTCTGCCAGGACCGCGACCTTGTCTGTGATGGCATAGAGGGTGTCGAGATCATGGGTAATCATTAGCACGGTGAGATCAAGACTGTCTGACAGGTCCTTGATCAGACTGTCGAAAGCAGCCGCGCCGATGGGATCGAGGCCTGCGGTAGGCTCGTCTAGGAAGAGCAGTTCCGGATCCAGGGCGAGGGCCCGGGCAAGGCCTGCGCGTTTTCTCATGCCGCCTGACAGTTCAGACGGCCGCTGGGCCCCGGCCTTTGCGGGCAGGCCAACCAGGGCGATCTTCAGCTCTGCCAGTTCTTCGATGATCTTTCGGGGCAGCTCGGTGTGCTCGTACATCGGGGCGGCGACGTTTTCGCGAACCGTGAGGTTGGAGAACAGGGCCCCTTGCTGGAACAGAACGCCCCAGCTGCGCTCGATCTCCCCCCAGCGGCGGCGGGAGACGTGGCTTATGTCCTGGCCAAAGATCTTGATGATGCCGCTCGCGGGCTGGCGAAGGCCGATGATGCTGTTCAGCAGGACGGACTTGCCCGCGCCGGAGCCGCCCACCAGGCCCATGATCTCCCCACGATTGACCGTCAGATTGACCCCGTCATGGATCACATGGCTGCCGAAAGAAGTGACCAGGTCTCGCACCTCGATCGCCGGGACCGAGGCGGGGGCCGGAACTGGAACAAGGTCGTTCACAGGTCGAGCTCCATATAGAGCAGGGCAAAGGCCGCATCGATCAGGATGATGGCGAAGATGGCGTGGACCACGGCCGCGGTCACCCTGCGGCCCAGGGATTCGACATTCCCGCCGACTTCCAGGCCCTGGCGGCAGCCAATGCCGGCGATCACGGCGGCCATGACCGGGGCCTTGGACATGCCGATCCAGAAATGGGTCGGGCCCACATTTTCGACGATCCTTTCCAGGAAGAAGGAAGGGCCGAGGTCCAGCACGCTCCAGGTGACCAGCAGGCCGCCGAGAAGCCCCGCAACCGTCGCTACGAAGGTGAGCAGGGGAATGGTCAGGAGCAGGGCCAGGAACCTGGGCAGGACCAGGGCCTCGAAGGGATCGACCCCCATGACCTGCATGGCATCGATCTCCTGGTTCATCTTCATGGAGCCGATTTCCGCTGCAAAGGCTGATGCGGAGCGACCCGCCAGCAGGATGGCGGTGATGATGATGTTGAATTCCCGCAGGACTGCGATGCCGATCAGTTCCACCGCAAAGACGCTCGCCCCGAACTGCTGAAGCATATTGGCCCCCAGCAGCCCGACCACGGCCCCGATGAAAAACGAGGTCACGGCGACAATGGGAATGGCGTCCAGCCCGGCCCGCTCGGCCAGGGAGATACAGGCGGCCCAGCGGATCCGCGCCGGGTTGAGAATGGCCCGGACCACGACCACCAGCAGGTGGCCGCCGAAGACCATGGTCTCTGAAAACTCCTGGACCACATCGACCACGCCCCGACCGATCCGGATGAGCATCTGGAGAAATCCGCGGGGCGGCGCTTTCACCGGGGGCTTGGGCTTGGCTGCGTCCTCCACCAGGAGCAGCAGGCGCAGGGTCTCTGGGCGGGCCTTGATGAGGTCGGGGTCGATCTTTCCACCCCCGGCCTTCAGGATCCCATAGGCTCCGGCGGTATCGACCCGCCCAACCCCTGAAAGGTCGAGGTCCAGGTCTGGCTGCGCTGCGAGCGCCTCGGTGAGGCGTTTTACCGCATCCCCGGCCTTGAGGGCCGTCCAGTCACCGGTCAGCACGGCCACGGCCCTTCCGGGCCCCTCCGTCACACTGAATTCGGCGGGCTGTTCCATATGGGCTTAAGGCGCGTCCTGATGAGGGGCCCACGAGTCGAGCCGCAGAGTTTCGAGACTACCAGACGGCGACCCCAGCACCGAACGTCTTGTGACGGGGCAGGTTCCTGGAGCCTGTGGTCTATCTTTCGACACAGGAACGGGTCTATCAAGCGCATATCGGCGCGGGCCTGTCTGTGCTGACCCAATAGGGACGGGAGCGTAACTTGACCCGCCAGATCGACCTCTCCGGAAAGTCCGGGGCCAGCTATAGATACAGTGTCCTGACCGAAGCCGAGCATCTGCCTCCGGCCGGAGCCAATTATGTGATTGCCGCCACCTCACCGACCGGCACCCAGGTGCTGTTCGTCGGCGAGACCGAGAACCTGTCCCGCGCCGCATGGCGGGAAGACCTGGCCAGGGCCGAGGCCATCTATGGGCCGGCCAGCTTCTTGACCCGTCTGAACGTGCGCAGCGACATCCGTCTGGCCGAGCAGGGCGATCTGATCGCCCAGCACAGCCCGCCGATGAATGTGACCACCGGGGCCTAGGCCTTTCGCCGGGCGAAGTAGATCCCGGCCGCGGCCACGGAAGCCATGCCGACCAGACTGGTGGCATAGGCACTCAGGGTGAAGAACCGCACCCAGTTCATGTCCACGACGCCGAAGTTCTTCCAGAGCAGAAGGGCGACGGATCCCACATAGCCGCTGGCGTCAGCGATATAGATCAGGAAGCCGGCAGTCGCGATGCGGCCGCTATAGGCCACAAGGCGGTCAAACAGCATGGCATTGAACGGGGTATAGGCCACATAGACCCCGGCTCCCGTCATGATCATCCAGGTCAGGGGCGAAATCGCGCCCGACTGGAAGGCCAGGGTGCCAATCCCGATCAGGGCAAAGCCCAGGCCAACCAGGCCATGGATCACCATGAGGGCGCGGCGGTTGTCCTTGACCAGAATGATGGCCCCGAGGGCGGCCAGGGCGATCACGGCCACCGGCAGCTCGCTGGCTGTGAACAGGGCCGCTGGATGGTCGAAGCCCAGACCGGCCCAGATCTCGGCGGCAAAATTGTCCCGGAAATCTCTGAATGCCGTCAGCAGGACATATCCGGCAACCAGGAAGGCGATCCCAGGGGCATAGAGGGCCAGGAAGGCCTGACGTTCGGCCCGGCCCATGGGGGCCCTGCGCACCCGTGCTGCCTCGTCGTCCTCTGAGGGGGGCGGCAGCAGGCTGAGGCCCAGGACACCAACGAGCAGCAGGGGCAGAAAGACAGCCCCGGTGGCGGCAGGCATCCAGAAACGGTCGATGCCGTAGTCGTCCATCAGCAGGCTGCCCACCGATTTCACGGCTCCGGAGGCGAGAATGAAGCTGGCGCAGAGAATGGAGCCCAGAACTTCTGATACCCTGCGCCCTTCCATGTAACCGAAGACAAGTCCCCAGATCATGCCCAGGGGCAGGCCATTGAAGAACAGGGTGATCACATTCCAGGGTGCGGGGATCAGGGCGAAGGCCACCAGGGCCAGCCAGGAGGTTCCGACCAGACCCAGGATGAGACCGATACGCCTTGAGGGGCTGACCTCGGCTATGACCTTGATGCCGATCAGCTTGGACAGGGCGTAACCGGCCACCTGGGCCAGGACCAGGGCGATCTTGTAGTCCAGCAGGAAGGCCCAGCCGCTGACATGCTCAAAGCTCGCCG
This sequence comes from uncultured Alphaproteobacteria bacterium, assembly GCA_903930545.1. Lineage (GTDB taxonomy): Bacteria > Pseudomonadota > Alphaproteobacteria > Caulobacterales > Caulobacteraceae > Phenylobacterium. Next base: position 9,538 of record CAIYZB010000156.1, on the reverse strand, counting down.
CCGTGAAGGGCTTGCGAAAGGCATACATGGCGAAATAGGTGGAGAATCCGGCAAGGCCTGCAAACAGGCAGAACAGGGCGGGATGGGCGCGCGACAGGGCCCTCTGAAACCCACTCATGGCTGGGCTCGCACGACGGGCAAGGGGCAGGGGCTGGAGGCCCTGAGGCTGTTTGCAATGGACATGGCGGCTCTGATCAGGGTCGTGCGACGTCGATCCGCCAGACAGACCATAAATCCATTCAGTTCGCCATCCGGCCGTACGCCCTCGATGGGCCGATAGGCGAGGCGTCGATCCGGCGGACACTCTGCGGAGTAGAAAAACCCGATCCCGATGCCCAGGGCTATGGCCTCCCGAACGGCCTCACGGGTGTGCATTTCAATGATGCTTTGCGGCTCGACGCCGGCCTGGGTCATCAAGACCTCGGAGGCAATGCGCGTGCGGGATGTCGCTTCCCGCTGAAGCACCAGCTCGTTCCTGACGACCTCAATCGGCAAGCTGGCCTGCGAAGCCAGGGGGTGATCCTGAGGCAGGCCAAGCACGATGTTGTCGGCAAAAAGAGGCTCGTAAAAAAAGCTGGGATCGATCGGCGGGTCAGAGGCGATCGAAACATCGACCTGGGCTTCTTTCAGGAGGCCTATGGCATCGCGGGCATTGCCGATCCGTACCTTGATCTGCACATCGGGAAACGCCTCGTGAAAGGCATGGACTACCTTTGCCGCATAGGGTGGTGAGTCAGCGGCAATCCGCAGGGCTGACGATCCGTCCAGGCTGCTCACCTCTCCGAGCAGGTCTTCGATCTGTCCGCTTACTGAGAATAGTTTCTGGGACAGGGCAAAAAGCTCCCTGCCTGACGCCGAAAGGCTCATCGGGGGTTTGCGGCCTTCGAACAGGGAAACGCCGTGGCGTTCCTCGAGGGCCTTGAGCTGCTGCGATAGCGTCGGCTGGGCCACGTTCAGTCTGCGGGCCGCCCGACTGACGCTTCCTTCGACAGCGACGGCGTGAAATGTCCGCAAATGTTGAAAATTGATCGCCACTTCAGATCCCCGCGAGGATCAGCCTAGGCGGCGAGTATGTCGCTTTGATGATCCTTACCCGGGTTATCCATAGGCCAAACCTATCCCCGCCATAGGCTCAATGACTTTGAGTGCGTGGAATTGCCAGTGCACTCAAGAATGCTGGGGTCACTTGTTGACTACAATCAGGTTGGAAGGGGCTATTTCATGAGAGTTCTCAAATCAGTTCTCTGCGCGACTACAGCTGTCGGCGTATTCGTTCTTGCCGGAAATGCTCAGGCTGCGGACAATGCTGCGGACACGGCAACTGTTGAGGAGCTCATTGTCACGGCGGAAGCCGTGTCCCGGGCGAACAATGTTGTGAGCCTGGAGGTCATCGACACCCTGGCAGGCGGCCAGAACATCGTTGACGCCATCCGGCTTGTTCCCGGGGTCCAGATCCGCGGCGCAGACGCCTTCAACGGCGACCCGTGGAGCTACGGCATCAATATCCGGGGCTTTGAAGTGAACCTTCGCAGTTCCAAGATCGGCCAGACCCTGGATGGCCTGCCCCTGGCGACGGCCTCCTACTATCTGGGCGGTGCCCCGGCAGCCAAGTTCCTGGCCAGCGAAAATACTGCTCGCGTCCAGGTCAACCAGGGCACGGCTGATGTTGGATCGCCCTCGACCTCGGCCCTTGGTGGCACCATTGGCTATACCTCCCGCGATCCGTCCGAAACCTTCGGTGGCACGGCCTCTGGCACCATCGCCAGCTGGGACAGCTATCGCCTGTTCGGCAGCATCGATACCGGCCGCATCCTGGGTGACACCACCCGCGCCTATGTCTCGGTTGCAAAGCTCGACACCAATCTCTGGCCCCACGACGGCGAAACTCCTGCCGGTCTCGAGCAGCTGCACTTCGAAGCCAAGAGCGTGACCGAGATCGGTGATCTGAAGGTCACGGCCCGCCTGTCGCACGATGAGAGCGACGATGATCCGATCATCGAAGCGACCCGCGCCTTCATCGAATCCACCGGGTTCCGCCAGGATGGTTCGGTCGGCGTTCTGAGCACCACCAGTGCCGCGGCCAATGAGTACTGGGCCGATGAATGGGCCGGCATTCGCGACAACACCCTCGGCTATGTGAAGGTGGAATGGGCCGTCAATGATGCCCTCACCCTGGTGGTTTCGCCCTACCTGCATAGGCAGGAAGGCGTTGGTGAATTCCTGCCGCCTTACCAGGAGCCCCGGCTCGTCGGGTCGACCCCCGGTGCCCTGAAGCAGACCCTGTTTGCCGGCAGCCGGGTCCGCACCAACTGGGCGGACAATACCGGTCGCGCGGTTCTGCCCTATGCTACGGGCGGGGTTGAGCGGATCTATACCAATCTCCAGGGCCAGCAGGTTCGCTCCTCCACCTGCTTCAATCCCGACAACACCCTGCGCGCCGGGAATGACTGCTCCTCGGCCCAGAGCTATCGCAACTCGACCTACTATCATCGCCGCGGTGGTGTGGTGGCCGACTTCGTCCTCGAGGCTGGCCCGCACAACCTGCGCGGTGGCTTCTGGTATGAAAACATGGACCGCGACTTCGGCCGCGAATGGTATCCCTATATCGACATCCGCAAGGGCCTGACGGCTTCGGGCACAGTCTATCGCAAGGACTTCGCCCAGAACTTCAAGACCGACATTGTGAAACTGCACATTGCAGACACCTGGAAGGTCAATGAGCGCCTGACCCTGGACTTCGGTCTGCAGCACTACACCGTTGATATCGCGGGCACCTCTGCTGAGGACAAGAACTTCGATGCCAATGGCGTGCAGATCTCGACGACCAGGCTTGCCCTGTCCTCGAACAGCGACGAGCTGCTGCCCTCGGTCGGCGTCGTCTATCAGGTGAACGACCAGATCCAGGCCTTCGCCGGTTACTCGAAGAACTTCGGAGCCATCGGCGACTGGGCCCTGGAAAAGACCGGCACGGTGCTGGACAGCCTCAAGCCTGAGGTTGCGACCAATATCGACCTGGGCCTTCGCTTCAAGAGCGAGCGTGTCCGCGCTGCCGCGACCCTGTTCGACATCAAGTACGACAATGCGATCGTGTTCCTGACCAACGATTTCGCCGTGGGTCAGACCGGGATCAACTATTCCGCCGGCACTGGTGGCACCTACTTCAACGTCAATGGCGGGATCCATTCCCGTGGCGTCGAAGCCAGCGTCGATGCGGACTTCACCGACACCCTCACGGCCTATGCAGCGGTCTCGATCACGGACGCCGTCTATACGGGCAGCTTCAAGGCGGCCAGCTATGGCGGCAACGGCATCACGGTCGCTAAGGGCAACAAGGTGTCCGGCACCCCGGACTACATCCTTGCCACGGCCCTGAACTACAAGAAGGACAATTTGTCCGGTCAACTCTCTGTTCGCCGGATCGGTCCCGCCCCGGGTGACGCCGCCAATACCGTGGCCTACAAGGTGCAGGCCTACAGCCTGGTCGACCTGTCGGCCGCCTATAACTTCTCGATCCCGGATCTGGGCCAGACCATCGAAGCCCGGGTTGCGGTCAACAATGTTCTCGATGAGGCCTACATCGCTGGCATCCTCGACGAGTTCACGCAACGTTATGTGGTCGGGGCGCCGAGAAGCGTTTCTCTGACCGTCTCGACAACCTTCTAATCCGTCTGGAGACGACCTTGGTCACGGGCACTTCGTCAGGTTTCGACCTCGCTGTCATCGGCAGCGGTATCGTCGGGTTGGCATGTGCCCTGGCCGGGGTTCGTCGAGGCAAGCGGGTCCTCGTCATCGATCGCGATGCCCAGGCGAATGGGGCATCGGTTCGCAATTTCGGCTTCGTCACCGTGACGGGGCAGAGGCGAGGGGCCATGTGGCAGCGCGCACTTCGGTCCAGAGACGTCTGGGCCGAGGTCGCGCAGGCCGCCTCAATTCCCGTTGTCCATCGTGGCATACAGTTTGCCGTGCGCCGGCCGGAGTCGGTGCGGGTTCTGGAAGCCTTTCTGCAGACCGAGATGGGGGAGGGTTGCCACCTCATCGAGGCCCAAGACCCGAGACTTCGCGGCGGCGTCCTGAAGGGCCCCGACCTCCTGGCCGTCATGACCAGCCCCCATGAGCTAAGGGTGGAATCCCGGGAAGCGATCCCCCGCCTGGCCGCCTGGCTGGAGGAACATCACGGGGTCAGGTTTCTGCGACAGACCACAGTCCATGCCGTGGAAACCGGTCTGATCCACACGACCTCCGGAACCATCCAGGCCGAGGCCATCGCAGTCTGTCCCGGGGACGACCTGACAGGGCTGTTCCCTGACCGCATGGCTGCCTACGGCATCACCCGCTGCAAGCTCCAGATGCTGCGTCTGGCCGATCCGGGCTATCGCCTGCCGGCGGCGGTGATGTCTGACCTGGGCCTGGTACGTTATGGCGGCTATGCCGACCTGCCCCAGGCCGCGGCCCTGCGTGGCCGCCTGGAGGCCGAGCAACCGCACCACCTGGCACACGGTGTCCACCTGATCGTCGTCCAGAGCGCCAATGGCCAGCTGGTGGTGGGTGATAGTCACCACTATGCCGCGACCCCTGATCCCTTCTCCCATCAGGCCGTCGATGACCTGATCCTGGAGGAGTTCGCCGCCGTCTTCGGCCATGCCCCACCGCCGGTGGTGGAGCGCTGGACGGGGACCTATGCCTCGGCCCGAGATCATGACGCGGTGATCGATACCCCCATGGACGGGGTGCGTCTGACCACGGTGACCACCGGGGCCGGGGCCTCGACGGGCTTTGCCCTCGGTGAAGAAACCATCGCCCAGCTGTTCGGAGACCTGACATGAGTGCGCCTGGCCTATCCGCTTTCGACCTCGTCATCTTCGACTGGGCAGGCACCATGGTGGACTTCGGCAGCCGCGCCCCCATCCAGGCCCTGGTCCGCGCCTTCGAGATCCAGGGCGTCGCTCTGTCAGAGGCCACGGCGCGCAAGGATATGGGCCGGGCCAAGGTCGATCACGTCCGGGCCTTGCTGGCCGAGCCGGACGTGGCCGCAGCCTGGGCAGCGGCGGGACATCCCGAGCCGGACGAGACCCACGTCACTGCCATCATGGCCGACCTGACCCCCCTGATGCGGGAGGCCGCCGCTGCGGCCTCTGAACTGATCCCGGGTGCGGCCGAGACCACGTCCGCCCTGCGGGCCGCAGGCATCCGGGTCGCCTCCTGCACCGGCTATACCCGCGACATGATGGGCCCGGTTCTGGCCCGGGCGGCGGAGCAGGGCTACAGCCCCGACATGGTGGTCTGTGCAGGGGAGACGCCCCAGGGCCGGCCCTCGCCCCTGATGATCTACAGGATATGCGCCGAGCTGGGGGTCTGGCCCCTGAACCGCGTGGTCAAGGTCGATGATGCCGAGACCGGCATCGAGGAAGGCCGCAATGCCGGCTGCTTCACCATCGGTCTGGCCGCCTCCGGCAACGGCCTCGGCCTCTCCCGGGCCGAGCTCGAGGCCCTGTCACCTGCCGAGCGGGAGGCAAGGCTCGCCCCCGTGCGGGCCTCCATGTATGCGGCGGGTGCCGATCTGGTGATCGACAGTGTCGCCGACCTGATGAAGGCCCTTGGCGGCTGATCCTCAGGCGAAGTGGGTCAGGACGTCGAACTCTGCCTGGGCATATTGGCCGTAGGTGGCCATCAGGGCGGTGGGCGGCAGGGCCATGACCTCGGCAAAGGCGGTCTTGAAGGCGGCCATTTCGGTCGCTGTGCCCACCGAGATCCGCACCGCATTGGGCCAGATGGGCCAGGTCCGCCCGATATAGACCTTGCGCGCCTTCATGGCGGCCATGACGGCCCGGCCATTGCGGCCCGTATCGATCATGAAGCAGTTGGACTGGGAGTCCCCCAGGACCTTGTAACCATTGGCCGTCAGCCAGGTCAGGGTGTCGCGGCGGACATCGCCGATGATCTTCTTCCGCTCCGGGATCAGGGTAGGGTCCAGCAGGGAGGCCCGGGCGGCGGCCGAGCCTGTGATCGGCATGGGGTTCTGGCCAAAGGCCTTGAGCTTGGCCAGCAGGTCAGGACGCCCCACGGCAAATCCGCACCTCAAGCCCGCCATGCCATAGATCTTGGAGAAGGTGCGCAGGACGATCAGGTCCTTGCCTGCCGCCACCAGATCCAGGCTGTCCTTGGCATCCGACAGATGGATATAGGCCTCGTCCACCAGAAGGATTGCCCCCTTGGGCTTGTTCTCCAGCAGCCACTCGATGGCCGCACGGTTGGTCATGGTGCCGGTGGGGTTGTTGGGATTGCAGACATAGATCAGCCCGGCATTGGGATCGGCCGCCGCCATGGCCTTCACATCGTGCTGGAAGTCCGCCGTCAGGGGCACCTTGATGATCTTGCCGCCTGAGGTCATGGCCGCACGCATGGCCGCCTCATAGGAGGGGTCGGCAATGACCAGACTGCGACCGGGGCCAGTATAGGCGAGCACGGTGTGGGTCAGGGGTTCCCCCGATCCGCCATAGACCTCCACATGGTCCAGCTTCAGGCCCGACTGATGGGCAAAGGTCACGGCCAGCATCTGGGTCTCGCCTACCCGGTCATAGCGACCGCCCAGGGGCGTGATCTTGCCGATGGCCTCGATGGCCGCCTTGCAGGGGCCCAGGGGGTTCTCATTGGCATTGATCAGCACGGCGTCCGGCGGGGGAATGTCCGGGCCTTGTCCATGCAGGGCCATGCCCGCAGGCGTCGTCGAGCTGCCTGGCGCGGTCTGGGCCGCATGGGCCAGGCTCGCCTCGGTCAGGACCGGAACGGCGGCCGCCAGGGCCAGGTTGCGAAGGAAGGAACGGCGGGGCAGGGCGGACTCAGGCGGGCTCATGGCGATCTCCGGTGCAGCAGGGCTGAACCTGAGTGCGAACCCCTTGTTTGCGCCGCACAAGAAAAGGCCACCCATGGGGATGTTCCAGATTGGGTTCTGCCCGGTCAGGGGGCAGGCTGAACGAAATCTGGCCACGGTGTGAGCGCGCGGCCTCCACCTATCGCGGCGGGATGAAGCTGCCTAAGCTCGTCAGTGGAACCCACGGGGCAGGATACAGGCCATGACTCAAAGGATCGGGCGCTCGCCCCTGGCGGTTGCATCGCGCCTCATTGCCGTTCTTGGCCTTGTAGGCCTTCTGATGGTGATCCCTGCCAGCGGGGTCGCAGACCCGGCGGCCGAGCGACCCAATATCGTCTTCATCATGACGGACAATCTCGGCTGGGGGGAGCTGGGGGTCTATGGTGGCGGGGCTCTGCGCGGCGCACCTACCCCGCACATCGATGCCCTGGCCGGTCAGGGCATGCGTCTGCAGAATTTCAATGTGGAGGTCTCCTGCGCTCCGTCCCGGGCCGCCCTGATGACCGGGCGCTTCGGGGTCCGGACGGGAAACAACCGCTCCGGCGAGACCGGCAAGACCCATGGTCTGGTCCGGTGGGAGGTCACCCTGGCCCAGCTGGTCTCGGGCCAGGGCTATGCCACGGCCATGTTCGGCAAATGGGACCTGGGCGACGAGCCGGGGCGCTATCCCAATGATCGCGGCTTTGATGAGTGGTACGGCATTCCCCGCTCGTCCAACGAGGCCCTGAACCGGCTCTCGCCTGGTTATGACCCGGCGGTCACTCCCCTGGAATTCATCCTGGAAGGCCGCAAGGGCAGTCCGACCCGGCAGGTCAAGGAATATACGATAGAGGCCCGGCGGGGCATGGACACCGAACTCACCGACCGGGCGGTGAACTTCATTCAGCGCCAGTCAAAGGCCCAGAAGCCCTTCTTCCTCTACCTGCCCCTGACACAGGTCCATTATCCCACCCTGCCGAGCCGCAAGTTCGAGGGTCGGACGGGCAATGGCGACCTCGCCGATTCCGTTGTCGAGACCGACGCCCATGTCGGGGAGATCCTCGACGCCATCGAAAAGGCCGGGGTCGCACGCAACACCATCGTCGTCTTTACCAGCGACAACGGTGCCGAGAGCCGCCGCCCCTGGCAGGGCTCCACCGGGGTCTGGAGTGGCTATTATCGCAGTGCGCGGGAGGGTTCCCTGCGCACCCCCTTCATCATCCGCTGGCCCGGCCATGTGGCCCATGGGGTCAATAACGAGATCGTCCACATCGTCGACATCTTCCCCACCCTGGCCAGGGTCGTGGGGGCAAAGGTGCCGCAGGATCGTCTGATCGACGGGGTGGACCAGCTGGACTTTCTGACCGGTGCCCAGGCCCGGTCCAACCGTGAGGGCTTTCCCATCTTCCAGACGGGGGAACCCACCGCCGTCAAATGGCGCAACTGGAAATATTATGTGGTCCTGCGCGAAAGCTCGGACGCCACCGCCCAGCGCCTGGAAAAGCCCCAGCTGTTCAATCTGCTCTGGGATCCAAAGGAAGAAACGCCCCGCAATCTGGAGCTGGAAGACAGCTGGGTCCTGCCGAAACTCCGCGAGATCCTTGCAGAGGCCCGGGCCAGTCTGGTGACCCATCCCCCGGTCCCGGCAGGAGCCAAGGACCCCTATGTCCCGCCGACCAAGGGAACCTGAGGCTCAGGCTAAGGAGGGGGCGTCACCTAGAATGCCTCGAGGCGCAGACCTTCGAGGGATATCGGGCCGCGCCACCCATCTGGAGCTGATTTGAAACAAGGGTGCCTAGTGCGGCTCGAATTCAACGACCTGGGGTTCGTAAGTGCCTCTGGGGGTCGGTAGATCGCGGCTGATCGCGATGTCTTCGCGAACGAACAGGCCGTTGTTGTTGACAATGAATGGCCTGCCGATGACGATTGGATCCGCGAAATATTCTCGACCGTGAAGAACGGTGTACGTGTTGCCGCAGAGGGGGCAGGTCATCGAATATCCCTCAGTCGACAAGAGAGAGGGCGCATTTAGTTCGTGGAGAGTCGACCAGCCCTCCAGGGGCTTTCCACCGAGATAGACCGTCCCAATTCCAACTTTGCCTTCGTCAATTACGTCAGCAATTCTTTTCAGCCACCTATCTGAGATGAGCGAAATACAATAAATATCCGTCCAACTGTAATCATCCGTTGAATTTGGTCTGCTAGATATAATCACATCGATGCGACGTCGTTTGGCGTCGACATGGACTCCGCCGTTTGGTGATTTGCAGGCCCAATCAGGGAATGGAATTGAAGTCCTATTCAGCATCGTGCTGCTGTAGAAACTGGCGTCAATACCTACAAATTTCGCTGTCTTCGACGCATACCATTGCCAGCGGCGCACTGCCTGATCGCTTGAGTTCAAGAGCCAACCTCGTTCATCGCGTTGGGGTGAGTGTAGGGGTCGTGCAAGCCGCCCCATTCCACGCGTATTCGAAGTAAAATACAATTCCTGATGGAAATTCACGCAACTTTTAATTTTCTTTGGCGGATGAGTGCGCTGCCAAGAGGATGGATGACGGTCGGGGAAATAGGCCAAGCTATGCGCGCATACTCAAGACGCGAGCAGGCTATAACTCGACCTCCACAAAACCGATTGCTCCACTTTCTCGGCGAAGTTCTGGTGGTTCCATGAAGGCAGTTTTTGATACT
>CAIYZB010000155.1 GCA_903930545.1 uncultured Alphaproteobacteria bacterium | reverse complement strand
CCATGACCTTGGACCTTTAGGGAGCCACATCTTGGCACAGACTGTCCTGGTCAGCGGCGGTGCCGGCTATGTCGGCTCCCATGTCTGTCTGAGACTGGCCGAGGCCGGGTTCCTGCCTGTGGTCTATGACAACCTGTCCAATGGCCATGCGGCCTTTGTGCAGTGGGGGCCGCTTGAGGTTGGGGATATCCGCGACGGGGCCCGTCTGGATCAGGTCATGGCGGCCCACAAGCCGGTCGCTGTCCTGCACTTTGCCGCCTCCATTGAGGTCGGGGAGTCGGTGCGTCACCCCGGACCCTTCTATGAGAACAATGTCGCCGGAGCGATCAGCCTGATCGAGGCCGCCCGCCGGGCCGGCATTGAGGCCTTTGTCTTCTCCTCCACCTGCGCCACCTATGGCGACCCGGTGAAGGTGCCCATGGACGAGACCCACCCCCAGGCCCCGCTCAATCCCTATGGCCGATCCAAGCTGATGGTGGAGCAGATCCTGGCCGATCTGAGCCGATACAACGGCTTCCGCTCCACCGCCCTGCGCTACTTCAATGCCGCCGGGGCCGATCCCGAGGGCCGGATCGGGGAGCGTCATCACCCCGAGACCCACGCCATCCCCCTGGCCATATTGGCGGCCATGGATCCGGAGCGCAGCTTCAAGATCTTCGGCACCGACTATCCGACCCCCGATGGCACAGCCGTGCGGGACTATATCCACGTCCTGGACCTGGCCGATGCTCATGTCCTGGCGCTGAAGCGCCTGCTGGCGGGGGGCGAGAGCGACGTCTTCAATCTCGGCACCGGCACGGGCACCAGTGTGAAACAGTTGCTGGAGGCCATCCGCTGGGCCTCGGGCTCCAATTTTGACCCGGAGACCGCGCCCCGCCGGGAAGGCGATGCCCCCATGCTGGTGGCAGACAATGCCAAGGCCCGGGCCGAGCTGGGCTGGACCCCGCAATATGACCTTCGGGCCATCGTGAAGTCCGCCTGGGACTGGCATCAAGCCGAACAATCGAGGGCAGGTGCCTGATGGCCGTCTATCCCGTCATCATGTGCGGCGGCTCCGGCACCCGCCTCTGGCCAGCCTCCAGCCCGGCGCGGCCGAAGCAGTTCATTGCCCTCACAGGCCCTCGTTCCAGCTTCCAGGAAACTGTTCTCAGGCTCTCGGGTCTGGCGGATGCCCAGGCTCCGGTGATTGTCGCCGGCGTTGCGCACCGCGAGGCGATCGCTGCCCAGCTGGAGGAGATCGGGGTCCGCGCCATTGTCCTGCTGGAGCCCGAGGCACGGGATTCGGCGGCTGCCATGGCCGCCGCCGGGGTCTGGATCGCGCGTCAGGACCCGGCCGGGATCGCGGTAGTGCTGTCGGCCGATCACGAGGTGCCTGATGCGGCGGCCTTCCGCTCTGCAGTGGAGCAGGCCGTCACCGGTGCCACGGCCGGACAGATCGTCACCCTCGGGGTCAAGCCCGGCTCTCCATCTCCGGCCTATGGCTATATCCGCCCCGGTCCGGGATCGGGCCTGCGCCCCGTGGAGGCCTTTGTCGAAAAGCCTGACGCAGCCACAGCCCAGACCTATCTCGATCAGGGCTATCTCTGGAACAGCGGCAATTTCGTGCTCTCCGCGGCCGTGCTGAAGGCCGAACTTGCGGCCCATGCTCCCGAAGTCCTGGCCGCCGCCGAGGCTGGGGTGGCCGAGGCCGGGGAGGGGGATGTCCTGACCCTTGGGCCCTCCTTCCGGACCGCCCCGAAGATTTCCATCGACTATGCCGTAATGGAGCGCACCAAGGTCGCGGCCGTCCTGCCCGTGGACTTTGTCTGGTCCGATGTCGGGGCCTGGGACGCTGTCCTGGCCGTGGCCCCGTTGGATCCGGATGGAAACGCCGCCCCTGACGGCACCCTGTTCGAACAGGCGCGCGGGAATTTCGTGCGTGCGCCGGGCGGGATGCGCGTAGCCGTGGCCGGGCTGGACAATGTCGGGGTCATTGTCGAGGGCCGTTCGGTCCTGGTGCTGGATCTGGCGGCAAGCCAGTCTGTCAAGGCCGTGGCGGACCGTTTGAAGTCTGCCCCGGCCCTGGGGACCTTCGCGGATCTGGAGGCAGCCAGGGCCTGGTATGACACCTGGCTCATGGCCTCGGCCCTGCCCCTGTGGTGGAGCCTCGGGGCCGACCATATCCAGGGCGGCTTTCGCGACAGCCTGAGTGTCAATGGACGACCGGTTGCTGCCCCCCGCCGGGCCCGTGTCCAGGCCCGTCAGGCCTATGTCTATGCCAGTGCCGGGATGCTCGGATGGGTCGGGCCGTGGCAGGACGCCGTGGACCACGCCCTGAACGGCTTCACCACCCGGTTCCGCCGCCCGGACGGACTCTTCCGTACCCAGGTCTCGGAGACCGGCGAGGTCCTGGACGAGACCGCCATGGTCTATGATCAGGCCTTTGCCCTTCTGGCCCTGGCGACGGCCTACAAGGCCGACCGGTCACGCCGGGGACTGGTGGGTCTCGCGTCCCAGACCCGCGAAAGTCTCGATGGTCTGAGGCATCCGGCCGGCGGATATCGCGAGGCCATTGCCTGGCCCTACCAGGCCAATTGCCACATGCACCTTCTGGAAGCGGCCCTGGCCTGGGCTGAACTGGGTGAGCCTGGCTGGGACGCCCTGGCCGATGAACTGGTCGCCCTGGCTTTGACCCGCTTCATCGATGCCGAGGCCGGGTTCCTGCGGGAATTCTTCAGCGAGGACTGGTCACCGGCAGCGGGCGTTGAAGGCCGGATTGTCGAGCCGGGACATCAGTTCGAATGGGCCTGGCTTCTGGAACGCTGGGGTATCTTGCGGAACCGCGACGATGCCCGCTCTGCGGCCCGGACCCTGTTCGAGCACGGCATCCGGGGCATCGATCCCGTTCGCGGTGTCGCGATCAATGCCCTGTGGGACGATGGCTCCATCAAGGATGGTCAGGCCCGCCTCTGGCCCCAGACGGAATACATCAAGGCGGCCCTGATCCTGGATCGGCCCGACCATGCCCTGGTGG
>CAIYZB010000154.1 GCA_903930545.1 uncultured Alphaproteobacteria bacterium | reverse complement strand
CTGCGCCCATGCGCAGACCCTCGGCAAAGGTCTCGGCCCCGGTGGGCAGGACCATGAATTCCTGGATATCGATGGGGTTATCGGCATGGGCGCCGCCATTGATGATGTTCATCATCGGCACCGGCAGGACGCGGGCCGAGACGCCACCGACATATTTGTAGAGGGGCAGATTGGCAGAGCCCGCGGCCGCCTTGGCCACGGCCAGGCTGACGCCAAGTATGGCATTGGCCCCGAGGCGGGCCTTGTTCGGCGTGCCGTCCAGCTCGATCAGGACACGGTCGAGGCGACGCTGGTCCTCGGCATCCATACCGGACAGGGCATCATAGATCTCGCCATTGACCGCATCCACGGCCCCCAGCACACCCTTGCCGCCATAGCGCGACTTGTCCCCGTCGCGACGCTCAACGGCCTCGTGGGCACCGGTAGAGGCACCGGAGGGCACTGCGGCGCGGCCCATGGACCCGTCGTCCAGAACGACATCGACCTCGACCGTGGGATTGCCGCGGCTGTCGAGAATTTCCCGGGCGGTGATGTCGACAATCTCGGTCATGGCTGGGTCCATTCAGGGAGGGATAGGGGCCGCTCCCATTAGACAGCTTCTCGTCGCGGAGCAACTTGGGGCATACGACTTGACCCTGGCCGGTCCCGAAGGTTCGATGCCCCATGGCGCTCATTCTGCCCTATGCCCTGGTCGAGAATGGTCAGGTGGTGGCCAACAGCCACCCGCGGCTGAGAGTGCCCTGGTGGAGCTTTGCCAAGACCCTGATCGCCGCAGCGGTCCTTTATGAGCCGGACCTTGATCTGGATCGCCCCGAGATCGAAGGCCTCAGCCTTCGCCATCTGCTCGCCAACCAGTCAGGCCTGGCGGATTACGGTCCCCTCAAGGCCTATCACGCCGCTGTTGCACAGGGCGACCAGCCCTGGAGCTTCGCAGAGGTCCGAAGACGAGCGGGCGGACTGGTGCCCCTATGGCCACCCGGCTCGGACTGGTCCTATTCCAATGTCGGCTACGGCCTGGTGGTCCGCTGGCTCGAGGCCCGGCACGGCATGGATCTTGGCGGGATCCTGCAGCAAGGTGTTCTGGTGCCAGAACCGAAATCCCACCCAGACCTGGCCCTGGTGCCGGCCGATCTGCAGGATGTGGAAATGGGGGCTGACCAGGGTTATCACCCGGGCTGGGTCTATCACCGCCTGTTGACGGGCACGCTTTCGGCGGCGGCTCTGGCCCTGGATGGGCTTATGGAAGGCCGGCTCCTGCCCAAAGGAAGCCTGAACAAGCCGGGGGATATCTGGCCCCTGCCGCTTCACAACCGTCCCCCTTGGGGCGATGCAGCGTATGGGTTGGGGGTCATGGCCCCTGCCCTCGCCTCTGGTCAGCAGGTCATCGGTCATACGGGCGGAGGACCGGACAGCCAGATCGCTGTCTATTGGCGGCCCGGACGCACCGTCGTCACCTTTGGCACCGGCACGGTCGGCAATCGGGTCGAGACCGAGGCGGCCATAAGGCTGGAGGCCTGAACAGACCAAAAACCCCGCGCCGAACCCGGTGCGGGGTGATGGTAGGCCCAAATCCGGGTGGAGCCAGAAGGCTCCGATCCCAGACTAGTCTTCCTTCGGGGTCAGAACCTGACGGCCCTTGTACATGCCGGTCTTCAGGTCGACATGGTGCGGGCGCTTCAGTTCGCCGGTTTCCTTGTCTTCGACATAGGAATTCGCGCCGAGGGCGTGGTGGGAGCGGCGCATGTTGCGACGCGACGGGGATACTTTGCGTTTAGGAACGGCCATGGGAAAGTCTCGCCGGCGTGAAAAACAGAGACGGCGGCCCGGAGTCAGGGCCGCCGACGTGAGCGCGGGTGTATGCCTGAAAGGGCTCTGGGTTTCAAGGGTTCCTTGCAGACTTGATCGCAAGGAGGTTCTGGGGCCCCAAGCCCAGGCTGCATCAGCTTTTGCGGACGAACTCCGCCCGCAGGACCAGGCCCTTGATGCCGTCAAAGCGGCAGTCGATCTCCTGGGAATCACCGGTAAGGGTGATGGACCGGATCACCGTGCCCCGCTTCAGGGTCTGACCGGCTCCCTTGACCTTAAGATCCTTGATCAGGGTGACACTGTCGCCGGTGGCCAGCAGGTTGCCCACAGAATCCCGGACCTCGACAGCGTCTGACGCCTCAGGGGCTGCACTGTTGGCCAGATCCGCAGCGGAGACCCACTCGCCAGTGGCCTCGTCATAGACGAACTCGTCCTCGGGGGTGGTCATGGGAGCCGCTCCTGGTCTGTTGGGGCTTCCTGCACCCTCAGGGGCGGGTCAGCAACCGTTTCGGCGCCACCCCGGCCCAGGCGAGCCGCAGGAGGACGGCAAGCCGGTCCTCGGTCAGCCCGGCAGGCCAGACATGGGTCCAGCCCTTGGTGCCCCAATAGCCCGGCACAGCCTGGACTATCTCGGCCTCTTCCAGATTGTGGCGATCCTCTGGGTCCAGGCGCAGGGTGCAGCGCCCCGCCTCCCCGACAGTGCAGAAGATCTTCTTGCCCACCACAAAGGCGAGCTGACCGTGATCATCGCCCTCCTGCACCTCAGGCAGGGCAAGGGCCAGACGATGAAGATCAGCCAGATCGGCCATGGCGAGGTCCCTTAGACGAGGCGGCTGCGTTCCTTGGCGGCCCCGATGAAGCTGGCAAACAGCGGGTGGGGATCAAAGGGACGGCTCTTCAGTTCCGGGTGGAACTGGACGCCCACGAACCAGGGATGGTCCGGACGTTCGCAGATCTCTGGAAGGACGCCGTCCGGCGACAGACCGGAGAAGTTCAGCCCCGTGCCTTCGATGGCCTCGCGATAGCCGATATTGACCTCATAGCGGTGCCGATGGCGCTCGCTGATGGTCTCGGTGCCATAGATGCCCCGGACGCGGGAGCCCTCGGTAAGGATGGCATTATAGGCTCCCAGCCGCATGGTGCCGCCCAGGTCGTCGCCTTCCTTGCGGGTCTCACGCTCATTGCCCCGGACCCACTCGGTCATCAGGCCGACAACCGGTTCAGTGGTCGGGCCGAATTCGGTGGAAGATGCCGCCTCGATGCCTGCCAGGTTCCGGGCGGCCTCGATCATGGCCATCTGCATGCCGAAACAGATGCCGAAATAGGGGATCTCGTGTTCCCGGGCAAAGCGCACGGCCCGGATCATGCCCAGGGAGCCGCGCTCGCCAAAGGCACCGGGCACAAGCACCCCGTGAACCCCGGTGAGACGCTCGGAGATCAGACCTTCCTCGCGCTCGAAAGCCTCGCCTTCGATCCAGTCGAACTTCACCCGGACATTGCGGGCTACGCCGCCATGGATCAGGGCCTCGACCAGGGACTTGTACGCATCGGTCAGGCCGGTATATTTCCCGACAATGGCGATGTTCACCTCGCCATCGGGGTTGGTCAGGGTGTTGGAGATCGCCTGCCAGCGGCTGAGGTCGGGCGCGGGGGCCGTGGCGGTCATGCCGAACACGTCCAGGACCTCCCGGTCCAGACCCTGCTCATGATAGTCCAGGGGCACGTGATAGATGTTCGGGCTGTCCATGGCCTGGATGACCGCACTTTCACGCACATTGCAGAACTGGCCGATCTTGCGGCGCTCGCCATCCGGGATGGGCTGTTCGCAGCGGCAGAGCAGGATGTCGGGCTGGATGCCGATGGACCTCAGTTCCTTGACGGAGTGCTGGGTCGGCTTGGTCTTCATCTCCCCGGCCGTCTTGATATAGGGCAGCAGGGTCAGGTGGATGTAACAGGCATGGTCCCGGGGCAGTTCCTGCCCAAGCTGGCGGATCGCTTCGAAGAAGGGCAGGCCTTCGATATCGCCCACCGTGCCGCCGATCTCGACAAGCACAAAGTCCACATCAGCACCGGGATCGGACAGGACGAACTGTTTGATCTCGTCGGTGACGTGGGGAATGACCTGGACCGTCGCGCCGAGATAGTCGCCGCGCCGTTCCTTCTCGATGATGGTCTTGTAGATCTGGCCCGTGGTGATGTTGTCAGCCCGGGTCGCATTGACCCCGGTGAAACGCTCATAGTGACCCAGGTCGAGGTCGGTCTCGGCCCCGTCGTCGGTCACAAAGACTTCCCCGTGCTGATAGGGGCTCATCGTGCCGGGATCGACATTGAGATAGGGATCAAGCTTGCGCAGGCGAACCTTGTAGCCACGCGCCTGAAGCAGCGCGCCAAGGGCGGCGGAGGCGAGACCTTTTCCGAGGGAGGAGACCACGCCGCCGGTGATGAAAATGTACCGGGTCATGGGCGTTCAGGTTACCAGTGATTCGAGAAACATGCTCTGCCCAGATCACCTCCGGACAGCAAATGACACCATCCTCCCGAAGGAGGACGGTGGATAAGTCCGATCCCCGAGGGGTCAGGGGGCGATAGGAGCCGTTGCCGGAGCCGGGGCCGTGTCTTCAGCCGCGCCAGTGAAGGGATTGCGGACCTGAGGGGTCGGGGCACTGAGAGGCCCGGGAATGCCATTGGCCGGCACATTCGGCGAGGTGGCCGGGAGGTTCAGGCTATTGGGGTCGACTTTCTCGACCTTCAGGCGATCCACCACGGAGTCGTTCGAATTGCTGACGCGGCCGGACAGCAGGGTCAGGGCCAGGCTGAGGGCGAAGAACAGACCGCCCAGGATCCAGGTCGCCCGGGTCAGGAGGTCACCAGCACCCCTGGCGGTCATGAAACCGGTGGGACCACCGCCCATGCCGAGCGCGCCGCCTTCGGAGCGCTGCAGCAGCACCACCACGGCCAGCGCGATGGAGACGAGGATGTGGAAGGTCAGCAGAATGGCCAGCATGGGAACGTCCGATAGGTTCGAAACGGCGGACCGGTCCGAAATGAAGCGCGCGATCTAACACCAGACGCACGGCAAGGCCATAGCTAGGGTGCCGCGAGGCTTAAGCAAGCGCCCGGATGATGCCGAGGAAATCTTCGGCCTTGAGGGATGCACCGCCCACAAGGGCTCCGCCCACCTCATCGGCATGCAGGATTTCATCGGCATTGGTCGGCTTTACCGAGCCCCCATAGAGAATGGGCGGAACGCGGCCGTGATCACCGAACCTGCTGACCAGACCGGCGCGGATGGCGCGGTGCACCTCGACGATCTCGTCAGTGGAGGGGGTCAGACCCGTCCCGATCGCCCAGACGGGTTCATAGGCCACGGCAAAGGCCTTTCCGGCCAGATCGGAGGGCAAGGACCCGGCAACCTGGGCCGCGACGACCTCCAGGGCCTTTCCTGCCCGGCGCTCCTCAAGGGTCTCTCCCACGCAGATGATGGGTTCCAGGCCGGCCCGAAGGGCGGCCAGCACCTTGGAGGCCACCAGGGCGTCGCTCTCGCCATAGCCTGCCCGCCGTTCCGAATGGCCCAGGATCACAAGGCGCGCGCCGGCATCAGCCAGCATCTCGGCAGAAACATCGCCCGTAAAGGCACCGGACGCTTCGGCCCGACAATCCTCGCCGCCCACCTCAAGTCCCGTCCCCGCAAGGGCTTCAGCCGCTCGGGAGATCAGTGTAGCCGGGGGACAAATGGCGACCCTCGGCCCGCCAGGGGTCAGGGCCGCGGCCACCGCGCGGGCCTCGGACAGGCTGGCCGCGAGGCCATTCATTTTCCAGTTTCCGGCGATCAGGGGGGTCGGATTGGTCATCTCGCCTCGCATTTGTCGGGTTTATTCCGGCGTTAAGCCAAGCAAGACTTTCTGTCACGCGCTTGCGGGAGCCAAGCCCCCTCCACTATACCCGCCGTTCCATGGTTTGCGCCCCGAGGGGCCAGGGAAACTCAAATGCTCGCCGTCATCCGCAGCTTCGCGAAGTCCTGGGTCGCCGCCATCCTGATCGGTCTGTTGATCGTCAGCTTTGCGGTCTTTGGCATCAACGACATTTTCAAGAACAATTTCCGCGATGCCGTGGTGCAGGCGGGAAGCCGCACCACCACCAGCGCAGACTTCAAACGGGACTTCGACAATTACCGAAAGACCCTGGAGCAGCAGGTCGGCCAGCAGATCAGCTATGAGTTGGCGGCCGAGAACGGCCTGGACAAGCGGATGATGGAAGACATCGCCACCCGCAGTTCCTTTGCAGAGTCGATCTCCAAGTCGGGCCTGCGTCCCTCCGACAAGCTGATGGCGGTCGAGCTGCAGAAGATCAGAGGCTTCTTCGATCCGGTCTCCGGGCGTTTCGACAAGGCCCTCTATCAGCAGAAGCTGTCGGAAAACGGCCTGACCCCACCCAAGTTTGAGGGTCTGATCCGCGATGAGATCGCCGAGGGCCAGATGGTCGCCGGCTGGGTCAATGGCCTGCGGGCACCTCGCGCCTATGGCGCGCTCGGGGCCCTGTTCGAGCTGGAAAGCCGCGACGTCGGCTTCTTCAGCCTGCCCATCAGCGCCGTTGAGCGCCCTGCCCTGCCCACTGACGCCCAGCTGACCAAGTTCATGAACGAGAACGCCGAGCGCCTGATCCGCCCGGAATTCCGAATTCTGACCGTCGTACGCTTCAGCCCTGCCCTGGTCAGCAGCAATGTGACCATCGATCCCAAGGCCCTTCAGGACCGCTACAATTTCCGCAAGGACACCCTCTCCAAGGCCGAGAGCCGAAACCTGGTCCAGATCCCGGTCAAGGATGCGGCGACGGCCAAGTCCGTCAGCGACCGCCTGTCAAAGGGTGAAGATCCCGCCGCTGTTGCCAAGGCAGTGGGTGCAGATCCCATCTTCTATGCCGACAAGCCCATGTCAGCCGTGGCCGACCCTGCCGTCGCCAAGGCTGCCTTCAGCATGAACGCTGGCCAGACCGCGACGGTGAGAAGCGAACTGGGCTTCCAGGTGGTCAAGGTCACCGGCATCTCGCCTGGCCACACCGTGACCCTTGAGGAAATCCGGCCCCAGCTTGAGGCGGAGCTTCGCAAGGATGCCACGGCCGAGAAGGTCTATGGCATGACCCAGGTCTATGACGACGCCCATAGCGGCGGCTCCAGCCTGCCTGAGGCCGCAAAGAAAGCCGGGGTTCCGGCCATGACCATCGGCCCCGTCACGGCCCAGGGCGCAAGTCTGCAGAACCAGCCGGTCCCCGGCCTGACCCCCGAAATCCTGAAGGCCGCCTTTGACCTGCCCACCGGCGGCGAGAGCGAAATTCAGGAAGCCGGTCCTGGCGAATATTTCGCCGTCCGTGTCGAACGCATCATCCCCAAGGCCATGCCACCCCTGGCCGAAATCAAGCCCCAGCTGACCATGGTCTGGATGCAGCGTGAGTTTGTGAAGCGCCTTCAGGCCAAGGCGGCCACCCTGGTGAAGCGGGTCGAAAAGGGCGAAAGCCTCGAGGCCGTCGCCAGTTCGGTGGGTTCCCGGGTCACCCGGGCAACGGGCCTGGATCGCCGCAATGCGGCCCAAAACACCCAGCTGTCGCGGGAGGGTCTCGGCAAGGCCTTCTCCGCAGGCAAGGGCGATGTCTTCTCGGCCACGGATGTCCGTGCCGGTCTGATCATTGCCAAGGTCGAGTCCATCAGCGCCCCGACGGGCCCGGTGGTGGCGCGACTGGCCGAGGAAGGCCGTCCCCAGATCACCATGGCCCTGTTCCGCGAACTGGGGGAAAGCGCCCGCAGTGCCGCGCGAAAGGAAATCAAGCCCAAGACCTATCCCGACAAGGCCCGCCTGGCCCTCGGCCTGGAACCCCTTCCCAAAGAGGGTGCCAAGGACAAGAAGGCGGACAAGGACGCCAAGGCACCGGAGAGCAAGACGTGACGATCGAACCCGGGTTCAGCGACTTCGAGCAAACCTACGCCAAGGGTGCCCCGCAGGTCGTCTGGACCCGCCTGATCGACGATCTGGAGACCCCGGTCTCTGCCTATCTGAAGCTCGGCCATGGCCACCCCTATGCCTTTCTTTTCGAAAGCGTAGAGGGCGGGGCCTTCAGGTCCCGGTATTCGGTGATCGCCATGCGTCCGGACCTGGTCTGGCGCTGTCGTGGGGATCAGGCCGAGATCGCCGAAGGTGCCGACATTGCGACCGGCCATTTTACGCCCCAGCCCGGAAAGGCCCTGGATTCCCTGCGCGATCTTGTTGCGCGCTCGCGGCTGGACCTGCCTGCGGGCCTGCCGCCCATGTCGGCCGGGGTGTTCGGTGCCCTGGGCTATGACATGATCCGGCTGGTGGAGAAGCTGCCCAAGGTCAATCCCGACCCCCTGGACCTGCCTGACGCCATCATGACGCGGCCCTCCGTGGTGGCGATCTTTGATGCCATTGCCCAGGAGATCATTCTGGTGACGACGGTGCGTCCCGGGGCCCTGGATGCGGCAGGCGCCTATGAGGCAGCCAAGGGACGGCTCGACCAGGTGCGGCTGGACCTGCGCAAGCCAGCCCCGCCCCTTGAAGGCACCGCCGTGCCCCAGCCTGATCAGTTCACCACCCCGGTCAGCCGAGAGGACTACCATCGCGTCGTGGCCCGGGCGAAGGACTACATCCTCGCCGGAGACATCTTCCAGGTGGTCCCCAGCCATAGATTCCGCGCCCCCTTCGAGCGCGATCCCTTTGCCCTCTATCGCTCCCTGAGGCGGACCAATCCTTCGCCCTTCCTCTTCTATCTGAACTTCGGCGATTTCCAGCTGGCGGGGTCCTCGCCCGAGATCCTGGTTCGGTTGCGCGATGGCAAGATCACGATCCGGCCCATCGCCGGCACCCGCCCCCGCGGTGCCACCCCTGAGGAGGACCGTCGTCTTGAGCAGGATCTGATCGCCGACCCCAAGGAGCGGGCCGAGCACCTTATGCTGCTGGACCTCGGGCGCAATGATGTGGGGCGCGTGGCCATGCTGAAGGCCAAGGGGGCCAATGATCCTGCCCCGGTGTCACGCGCACCGCGTGTTCGGGTCACGGCCAGCTTCTTTGTGGAACGCTACAGCCACGTCATGCATCTGGTCTCCAATGTCGAGGGCGACGCCCCCGAGGGCCTGGATCCCATCGATGTCCTGATGGCCGCCCTGCCAGCCGGCACTCTCTCGGGAGCCCCAAAGGTCCGGGCCATGGAGATCATCGACGAACTGGAACTGGAAAAGCGCGGCATGGCCTATGCCGGGGCTGTCGGCTATTTCGGGGCCGACGGGTCTGTCGACACCTGCATCGTCCTGCGCACGGCCTGTTTCAAGGACGGCCAGATGTATGTCCAGGCGGGCGGCGGGGTGGTGGCAGACTCTGATCCGGATGCCGAATATGACGAGACCTTGCACAAGGCCCGGGCCCTGCGAAGTGCGGCGGAGGAATCCTGGCGATTTGTCTAGGGGGCGGATACGACCACGTGGTCTGTCACATTGGCAGGGGCGAGGATCATCACACTGGCCAGAACAAGGGCCGCAGTCGCTGCAAAGGTAGCTGCACCCAGAACCGGCCAGACGCTCTGACGCAGGACGGGTTTGACCAACAGGGCACGAGCCCGGTTGATTTCGTCCTCGTCCAGAGCGGAATCACTTGGCGGCATGGACACAGCATCGGCCCAAACTGTCGCTAACTCAATGCGGCCCCTTGGCGCGGAACGAGGCGGAGCCTAGAGGACAAATCATGATCCTGGTCATCGATAACTATGACAGCTTTACCTACAACCTCGTCCACTATGTG
Source organism: uncultured Alphaproteobacteria bacterium (assembly GCA_903930545.1). Classification (GTDB taxonomy): domain Bacteria; phylum Pseudomonadota; class Alphaproteobacteria; order Caulobacterales; family Caulobacteraceae; genus Phenylobacterium. Next base: position 13,004 of record CAIYZB010000154.1, on the reverse strand, counting down.
AACGAGCTCGGGGCAGAGACCCTGGTCTACCGCAACGACGCCCTGAGCGTTGAGGCCGCCCTCGGCCTGGGGGCTTCCGGGATCCTGCTCTCACCCGGTCCCTGCACGCCCAATGAAGCCGGTATCTGTCTGGATCTGCTGGCCAAGGCACCGCAGGACTTGCCAATCCTCGGGGTCTGTCTGGGGCACCAGTCCATAGGCCAGGCCTTTGGCGGAGACGTGATCCGGGCCAAGGCGGTCATGCACGGCAAGATCAGTCCGATCCACCACGCCGGAAAGGGTCTGTTCGCCGGTTTGCAAGATCCGGTCATGGCAACGCGCTATCACAGCCTGTCGGTAGACCGCGCCACCTTGCCTTCCTGCCTTGAAGTCACGGCCTGGACCGATGACGGCGAGATCATGGGTTTCCAGCACACGACCCGCCCGATCCACGGCGTTCAGTTCCACCCTGAGTCCATCGCCACCGAGGGCGGGCATCAGATGCTGGCCAATTTCCTGAAACTGGCCGGGGTCGAGACCCCGGTGGACGCCTGATCCTGTGAGCGACGCCTTCAAGCCTCTGCTGGGCCGCCTCGCCGACGGGGCCACCCTCACCGATGAGGATGCCGGAGCCTTCTTCGAGGCCTGCCTGCGCGGTGAACCCACCCCCGCCCAGGTCGCCGCCGCCATCACCGCCATGCGCATGCGTGGGGAGACGGTCGGCGAGATCACGGCCTGCGCCAGGGCCATGCGCCGGGCTGCGGTTCAGCTTAGCCACCCCTTCCAGACCATCGATGTCTGCGGAACTGGCGGGGACGGCCTGCATACCCTCAACATCTCCACCGCCGTGGCCTTTGTGGTGGCTGGCGGCGGCCTCAAGGTCGCCAAGCACGGCAACCGGGCCCTGTCCTCCCGCTCGGGTGCCGCCGACGTTCTTGCGGAACTGGGGGTGGATATTTCCTCCCCTGCAGACCGCCAGCTCAAGGCCCTGGACGAGGCCAATATCTGCTTCCTCTTTGCCCAGGCCCACCACAGCGCCATGCGTCACGTCTCTCCCATTCGGGCGGAGCTTGGCTTCAGAACCGTATTCAACCTGCTGGGTCCCCTGACCAATCCCGCCGGGGCCCAGAGGCAGGTCATGGGGGTCTTTGCCGAGCGTTGGGTTGAACCCCTCGCCCGTGTGCTCGGAGCCCTGGGCTCGGAGCGGGCCTGGGTGGTCAATGGCGGCGGCATGGATGAACTGACCACGACCGGCGAGACCACGGTGGCCGAACTCAAGGACGGAGCCGTGCGTCTTTTCACCATCACCCCTGAGGCTGTCGGCCTGCCCCGCGCGGGTCTCAGCGATCTGGTGGGCGGGTCGGCCAGCGAGAATGCCCAGGCTTTGACCGACCTACTCGGCGGCCGGATCGGGGCCTATCGCGACATCGTCCTGCTCAATGCCGCCGCCGCCTTTCTGGTGGGTGAAAAGGTCGCGACCCTGCGCGAGGGCGTCGAGCTGGCGGGTCAGGTCATCGACGATGGCCGTGCGGCCCATGCCCTGAAACGCCTTGCCGAGATCAGTACGGGCCAATGACCGATATCCTGAACCGGATCGCCGACTACAAGCGCCTTGACGTTGCCGAGCGCAAGCTGGCCCGCAGCCTGTCTGAGCTGGAGGCCGCCTGCCAGGCCGTCAGCGCCCCTCGCGGCTTTCGCCAGAAACTGGTGGAGGCGCACGCACCCGGACGCCTGGCCCTGATAGCCGAGATCAAGAAGGCCTCGCCCTCCAAGGGGCTGATCCGGGAGGATTTCGACCCCCCGCTCCTGGCGGCGGCCTATGAGGCCGGCGGCGCAAGCTGCCTGTCCGTCCTGACCGACGCGCCCTCGTTCCAGGGCGCAGACGGCTATCTGACCGCCGCTCGCGACGCCTGCACCCTGCCCTGTCTGCGCAAGGATTTCCTGGTCGATCCGTGGCAGGTGGCCGAGGCCCGCAGTCTGGGGGCAGATGCCATACTGGTGATCCTGTCCATGGTGGATGACACCCTGGCTGCTGAGCTGATGTCAGAGGCCCGCCGCTTTGGAATGGACGCCCTGGTCGAGGTTCACGACGCAAGCGAAATGGAACGGGCCGGCGGTCTGGGGGCGGACCTCGTCGGCGTCAACAACCGCAACCTGCGAACCTTCGAAATCGATCTGGCGATCACCGAGCTTCTGGCCAGGGGTGCGCCGTCTGATTCCCTGTTGGTCACCGAGAGTGGAATCTTCACCCCGCAGGACGTGGCGCGCCTGGAAAAGTCCGGCGCGAGGGCCATGCTGGTGGGAGAAAGCCTTATGAGACAGGAAGATGTGTCTGGGGCGACCCGCGCCTTGTTGGCCCAGGGCGGTTAACTTGACTTAAAGAAAGAACACCTAGAGAACATCCACACGTTAGCGCTTTGTTCTCCCGGGGGTCACCGAGTCATGCTTACCCGCAAGCAGCACGAACTTCTCATGTTTATCCATGAGCGGATCAAGGAATCCGGGGTCTCGCCCTCCTTCGACGAGATGAAGGAAGCCCTCGATCTGGCGTCGAAGTCAGGCATCCATCGTCTGATCACTGCCCTCGAGGAACGCGGTTTCCTCCGCCGTCTGCCGCATCGGGCCCGGGCCCTGGAGGTGGTGAAGCTGCCCCAGGACGCCACGACGAGCGCCCCGCCCGCAGGGCGCACACCCTTCAAACCACAACTCGTTGAGACCAGCGCAGCGGCACCGCATCCCTCCAATGACACCCGCGACCTGCCGGTACTTGGCAAGATTGCCGCTGGCACCCCGATCGAGGCCATCCAGCAGGAGCGTGATCGTCTGCATGTGCCCGAGACGATGTTGGGTGCCGGTGAGCATTTCGTTCTCGAGGTTGCCGGCGATTCCATGATCAATGCCGGCATCCTCGATGGGGACTTCGTGGTGATCCGCAAGACCGACACCGCGACCTCGGGCGACATCGTTGTAGCCCTGGTCATGGGAGAGGAAGCCACCCTGAAGCGCCTTCGCAGAAAGGGCGCATCCGTCGCCCTCGAGGCTGCCAATCCCATCTATGAGACCCGCATCTTTGGCCCCGACCAGGTTCAGGTTCAGGGACGACTGGTGGGTCTCATCCGCCGCTACCACTGAGGCTCCAGGGACGCTGACCGCGTCCCGGCTGGGTCCAGACGATCCTCCAACCTGAATCAGTCTTGTAGAGTTCAGCAGCCCCGCCCTGCCGGAAGTCCTTTTCCGTCAGGGTCAGGGCCGAGGAACAGTGGGGGGCCTCGCCCCGCAGGATCACCACCTCAGCCCGCTCACAGGCCGGCAATCGGTCGCGCCCAAGGATGAATGCCCGGCGGGTAAAGACCGCGGCGACACCGGGACTGACACCGGCCCTCGGCAGGCAGGACCAGCGATCACAGTCATAGTCACGGTCCCGTTCCGCCAGTTCATCTTCAGGCAGGATCAGGCCCCGTCTGCGGGCCCAGAGTTCGGCCCCGAACCTTTTGACATCGGGCCGCAACAGGATCGCCTCTTTCCCCCGGCGCACGGCCACGGTCGCGCCGTCTGATGCCACCCAGATGTCAGGCATCGGCCCCCGGGGTGTCAGGCTCACCGCCAGAGCCAGGGGCAGGCCCAGCCACCGGAAGGGACCGCGCCAAAGGCAGAGCCAGAAGATCCCGATCAGCGCCACCGGCAGGGTCCAGCCAGGGCCGCTGGCAATGACCAGTTGCGACCCCGGCAAGGATGCTGCCCAGCCCGCCACCTGATCCATCGTCCCTATGGCCAGGCTGGCCAGCCCCAGAGGCAGATCCCCCAGACCCAGAGGTGCCATAACCGCCCCAAGGGCAAGGGCAGGCATCATCAGGAATGAGGAGATGGGCGCTACGAGAAGGTTGGCGACAAGCCCGTAGGTCGAAACCCGGTTGAAGTGCTGCATGGCAATGGGCCCCGTAGCCAGACCCGCCACAAAGCTGGCCGCCAGACTGCCCCCCAGCCAGTCCCGGGCCGACTGGAGACCTCGCACCAGCCACGGCGCGTTGATGTCGCTCACAGGTCGTCGCCAGACCTCGGCCATGGCCACCAGAGCTGTCGTCGCCGCAAAGGACATCTGAAAGCCGGGCTCGGTGACCGCCTCTGGCTGGAGCACCAGGATCAGCAGGGCGGCGATGGACAGGGTTCTGAGACTGATCGCTCGACGATCCACCAGCACGGCCCCAAAGGCCACAAAGGCCGTGATAGCCGCCCGTTGGGCGGGTGCCGGGCTGCCCGAGATCAGGAGATAACTTCCCACTGCCGCCAGCCCCGCCATGGCCGCGAGTTTCCGGGACGACGCCCGAAGGGCCAGGGCTGGCCAGCAGGCCACCGCAAACCTCACCAGACCGAAGGCAAAGCCGCCGACAATGGCCATGTGGAGCCCCGAGATCGAGATGATATGGGCCAGGCCTGCGGCCCTTAGCCGATCCACCTGTTCCTGGGGAATGAAGGCCTCATGGCCTGTGATCATGGCGGCGGCGAGCCCCCCTGCCTCCGGGCCGGTAACCTCGAATATTCGAAGGGCAAGGGCCCAGCGCAACTGGTTGATCCAGATCTGGACCCCAAGATTGCCGGGGGCGGGAGGCCCCTCGATTGCCGTCCACGGGCTCAGGGTGAACCCGACCCCGCCCACACCCTCGAAAAAGGCATCCCGGGCGAAATCAAAGGCCCCGGGACTGGCCGGTGGAGGCGGCGGGTTCAACATGGCCTGGAGCCGGATCACCGTACCCGGAGGTGGCAGGGGACTATCTTTCGGCAGGGTGATTCTGACCCGGATCGGGGTCAGAGCGGGATCCAGCCGGGCGACAAGGACCGGGGCCAGCAGAAGGCGCGGCCCGCCCTGGCCGGGAGATACGATATCCACGACATAGGCCTCGATACGGCGAACCTCGCTCCCGACCGGGGCAATAGGAGCCTGAACCTGCAGGGTCCTGAGCCTGGCGACTGAGAACCCGAGCCCCAGGCACACCAGAAGGACGAGGCCCGCGCTGAGGGCACGGCCGACGACCCGGACCCGGATCATGCCCAGGCCGATCAGGCAGATCGCAAGCCCAGCCAAGCCCACGCCGACGACGGGTTCACGGGGCAGGGCAAAATAGAGGCCCGCCCCCAGGCCGAACATGACCGGGATCCACAGGGGCCAGTGATCCGCCTGACTTTCGATCTGGGCCACCAGCCATGCTGCAACGCAGCGCAGGCTAGGAGCCGGGCGAGTCTGCGTGCTAGAAGGCGGCACACCAACCGGTGCTGCCACCTCCTGTAACGAAGCCTGAATGTCAGACCGCCCCGTCGTCACCCGTATCGCCCCCTCCCCCACCGGGGCCATGCACATTGGCACCGCTCGCACTGCGCTTTTCAACTGGCTTTATGCACGTCATACGGGTGGAAAATTCCTGCTGCGGATCGAGGATACTGATCGCGAGCGGTCGACCCCGGAAGCGGTGAAGGTCATTTTCGACGGCATGGCCTGGCTGGGCCTCGAGGCCGATGCAGAGCCTGTCTTCCAGTTTGCCCGGGCCGACCGTCACCGCGCAGCGGTGGAACAGCTTCTGGCCACGGGCCGCGCCTATCGCGACTACATGACCGTCGACGAACTGACCATCGAACGCGAACGCGCCCGGGAAGAGGGCCGCGTCGTGCGCAGCCCCTGGCGGGACAACACCTCCAATGACCCTGACGCCCCCTTCGTCGTGCGGCTGAAGAGCCCGCTCGAGGGCGAGACCCTGATCGAGGATCAGGTTAAAGGCTCCGTCCGCTTCCTGAACAAGGATCTGGACGACCTGATCCTGCTGCGCACCGACGGCAGCCCGACCTATAATCTGGCCGTTGTGGTGGATGACCATGAGATGGGGGTCACTCACGTCATCCGCGGCGACGACCACCTGAACAATGCCGCCCGTCAGACCCTGATCTACCAGGCCATGGACTGGGAAGTCCCCGTCTGGGCCCACCTGCCCCTTATCCATGGGCCGGATGGTGCGAAGCTGTCCAAGCGCCACGGGGCTCAGGCCGTCAGCGAATTCGATGATATGGGCTATCTGCCCGAAGCCATGCGCAACTATCTGGCCCGTCTCGGCTGGGGCCATGGCGATGACGAGCTGTTTGACGACACCCAGGCCGCCAGCTGGTTCGATATCACCGACGTTGTCAGCGCGCCCGCTCGCCTGGACTGGGCCAAGCTGAACCACATCAACAACCACTATATTCGCCTGGCTGAGATGCCCCGCCTGGCCGGTCTGGTAACCCGCGTGCTCAAGAGCCGAGACGTGAGCCTCCATGACGGCGCTGAAGCGCTTCTGGAGCGCACGCTGCCGGTCGTCAGGGACGGGGCCAAGACGACTCTCGATCTCGCCGACGGGGTCATGTTCGTGCTGCAGGCCCGCCCGGTTACCCTGCCCGACAAGATCCTCGGCCTGCTGACCGAGGAGACCCGAGGACGGTTGTCACGCCTGGCAGACCACCTCTCCGGGCTCGAGACCTGGGAGATTGCATCCCTGGAAGCCGCGATCCGGAGCTTCGCGGAATCAGAAGGGGTGGGCATTGGCAAGTTCGGTCAGGCCCTGCGTGGCGTTCTGGCAGGCGCGGCCTCCGCACCTGACCTCGCCGGTGCCCTGTTTTGCCTCGGAAAACCGGAAAGTCTTGCGCGTCTCGACGACGCGCTTTCACCTGCCGTGTAAGACGCTATAAGGCGAACCGAACACGCGTTTCAAACTCATCACGCGAAGGGGATGGCATGAGCAATACGGCAACAGTGAGCATCGACGGAAAGACCGTCGAGATGCCTGTGCTCCGGGGGGTGGATGGCCCGCCCGTAATCGACATCCGCAAGCTCTATGCTGAGGCAGACGTCTTCACCTACGACCCCGGCTTCACCTCGACGGCATCCTGCGAGAGCAAGATCACCTTCATCGATGGTGACAAGGGTGTCCTGCTGCATCGGGGCTATCCCATCGAGCAGCTGGCAGAGCAGTCGAGCTTCCTGGAGGTCTGCTACCTCCTGCTGCACGGCGAACTGCCCAATGCGGCCGAATTCGAAGAATTCGACCACAACATCACCTACCACACCATGCTGCACGAGCAGTTCGACCGGTTCTTCAATGGCTTCCGGCGCGACGCTCACCCCATGGCCATCATGGTCGGTGCCGTCGGTGCCCTGTCGGCCTTCTACCACGACAGCACCAATGTGGATGATCCGGCCCAGCGCATGATCTCCTCGCACCGCCTGATCGCCAAGATGCCGACGATCGCGGCGCGAGCCTTCAAGTATTTCCGTGGCCAGCCCTTCGTGCATCCGCGCAACGACCTGTCCTATGCGGAAAACTTCCTGCGCATGTGCTTCTCGGTCCCGGCCGAGGACTGGAAGCCCAATCCCGTCCTGACCAAGGCCATGGACCGGATCTTCATCCTGCACGCCGATCACGAGCAGAACGCCTCGACCTCCACCGTCCGTCTGGCCGGTTCGTCGGGCGCCAATCCGTTCGCCTGCATCGCCGCCGGCATTGCCTGCCTCTGGGGTCCCAGCCATGGCGGGGCCAATGAAGAGGCCCTGAACATGCTGGCCGAGATCGGTTCGGTCGAGCGCATCCCGGAATATGTCCAGGGTGTGAAGGATCGCCGCTATCGCCTCATGGGCTTTGGTCACCGGGTCTACAAGAACTACGATCCCCGGGCCAAGGTCATGCAGCAGACCTGCCACGAGGTCCTCGCCGAGGTTGGCCACCAGGACGATCCGCTCCTGAAGGTCGCCATGGAACTGGAAAAGGTCGCTCTGAGCGATCCCTATTTCGTTGAGCGCAAGCTCTATCCGAACGTCGACTTCTATTCCGGCATCACCCTGCGGGCCCTCGGCTTCCCGGCGGAGATGTTCACCGTGCTGTTCGCCCTGGCGCGCACCGTCGGCTGGATTTCCCAGTGGAAGGAAATGATCGAGGATCCGCTTCAGAAGATCGGGCGTCCGCGCCAGATCTATACCGGTGCCCCGCCCAGGGACTATGTCCCGGTCGAGACCCGCTAGAGGCATCGAAAATCAGGAAATGGCCGGGGTCTTCCCGGCCATTTTCATTTTCGGGCGGCCAGGATCTTGAGCACCGCATCAGCGGCCGCCTCTGACGGATCTGGCCCGCCCCGTCCCATCTTCAGCAGAGCCGCCGTCTGGGCTTCGGCCTGGGTCTGGGCCAGGGCCGGATCATCCAGGCGCAGGGCGATCTCGCGGGCCAGAGCCGGACCATTGCAGTCTGCCTGGATCAGTTCCGGGGCCACAAAGGACTGGGCAGCGATATTGAACAGGGTGATGTAGGGCGTGCGGATCAGGCGCTTGAGGACCGCATAGGTCACCTTGCCAAGGGCATAGCCCACCACCATGGGCACACCGGCACTGGCCACCTCCGTGGTCACCGTGCCCGAACAGGCGAGTGCCACGGTAGCGGCCTTCATGGCCGAAAGCTTGGCCGCCTCGCCCTCCACCACATGAGCAAGCCCCTCAGCCTGTTCCTTGACCGAGGCGGCGACAGTCGGGGCGGCGGGAATGATGACCGACAGATCCGGCCGCTCTGCCTTCAGGATCCGGATGGCCTCAAGGAAGGGTGGCAGGACCCGCTTGATCTCGCTGGGACGACTGCCCGGCAGGACCAGCAGAACCGGCGAATTGGGGGCGATCCCCAGCGACGCTTTCAGCCCGTCGGGGTCAGCCTCTGAAAAGTCGATGGTCAGGGCGGAGTTACCGACAAAGGTCACCGGCAGGCCGGCCTTCTCGAAATAGGGGGCATCGAAGACGTGGATGGACAGAAGGTGATCCACGGTCCCGGCCAAGGTCACGGCTCTGCCAGGACGAGACGCCCAGACCTGGGGCCCGACATATTTCACCAGGGGAATGGAGGCATCCATCTTCCTCAGACGGCGGGCCACCCGCAGGGTAAAGCCCCAGGAATCGATGAGGATGGCGATGTCAGGCTTTTCGCGGACAGCGAGGACGGCGGTGTCCTCGACCCGCTTCATGACGCGGCTATAGCCGAGCACGCCTTCAAGGATGCCGAGAATGGAGATCTCGGAGATATCGAAGGGGCTGACGACCCCCTCCTCCGCCATGCGTTCACCGCCAACCCCGACGAAGCGGACCTCATCCCCCAGCCTGCGCCTCAGGGCCTTGGCCAGGCCAGCGCCCCGGTCATCGCCGGAAGCCTCACCCGCCACCAGCATCACGCAGAGGGGCTTGGTCATGGCTGCTCCGGCGGCTCGATACCGATGATGAATAGTCCGAGTTCGTCAGCCAGAGCGATCACCGCTTCCCGATCCAGGACCAGAAGCCGGCCCGCTTCACCGACAATACCCGCAAGGCCAGCCGTGGCGGCACCGCGAACGGTCGCAAGGCCCATGGTGGGCATGTCGATGCGAGATTCCTGGATCGGCTTGGGGGCCTTGGCGATGACGCCACGATAGGCTCCAGGCTGGCCACGCACCGAGGGCGAGACATCGTGGGCCACCCGGCGCAGCATGGCATCCGTCCCCTCCTGGGCCTCGACCGCCAGAACCAGGCCATCACAGACCACGGCACCCTGGCCTATATCCAGTCGACCGATCTCCCTGGCCACATGCAGGGCGCGCTCGATATCCGCCTGATGTTCGGGGCCGGGCAGGATCCGGCCAAGGGGCCCCGCCCCAAGGGTCAGGTCCGACTTGGCTTCGTGTGCCCCTTCGATGGCAAAACCCTCACGGGCAAAGGCGTCGAGGATCACTCTCAGCAGCGCGTCGTCACCCTTTCGCGCCGCGGAGATGACCGCAGGCAAAAGGGTCAGGCCCTTGAGGTCGGGCTTGAGTGACTTGAAATCTGGACGGCTGACATTGCCGACCAGACAGACGGCCTGACATCCAGCCCGCTTCAGGGCCTTGATGCACTTGCCGATCTCGGCGACGCCGATATCCGCCCCGGGGAAACCAGTCAGTTCGGGACCAGCGAAGCCCTTCAGGCGGACGATGAACAGCGGACGACCCGCCTGTTCGCAATGTTGGGCAATCTCAAGCGGCAGGGTGCCACCGCCCGCGATCAGGCCTAGCTTCAGCACCTCAGACCTCACGCTCCGGCAGGCAGAGAGGACGACTGGCATCAGCACGGATGAAGTCGATGACCTCCATCACCTGCGGGCAGTCGGAATAGGTCTCGACCGTATCGTCGATGCGTTCCTGGAAGGTGCCTTCGTCAGCAAACAGCATCCGATAGGCCGCGCGCATGGTGTTGATGATGTCCCGGTCAAAGCCCCGGCGCTTGAGCCCCACAAGGTTCAGGCCCTCGAGATGGGCATGATTGCCCCAGACCGAACCATAGGGGATGACATCCTTCACCACGGCAGCCAGGCCGCCGATCATGGCGTGACGACCGACCCGACCCCACTGGTGCACGGCGGCCAGGCCGCCGACGATCACATAGTCGTCGATGTGGCAGTGGCCACCAATGGTCGCGCCCTTGGTGAGGATCACCCGATCGCCGATCCGGCAGTCGTGACCCACATGGCATTCGATCATGTACATGCCGTCGGACCCCACCTCGGTGAGACCGCCCGCCGCCGCAGTGCCGATGTTCATGGTCGCGTGTTCGCGGATGATGTTGCGATCGCCGACCACCAGCCGGGTCGGCTCTCCGCGATAGGCGAGGTGCTGGGGCGGGGCACCGAGGGAGGCAAAGGGCGAGACGATGTTGTCCTCACCCATCACTGTATGGCCCTCGACGATCACATGGGACTGAAGACGGGTCCTTGCTCCGATGGTGACGTCCGGACCGATGATGCAATAGGGGCCGACCTCGACGTCCTCACCCAGCTGGGCCTTGGAGTCGACAATGGCTGTGGAGTGGATCTTGGCGGTCATGGTGCGGGGGTCTCCACCAGCATGGCTGCGAACTCGCACTCGGCAGCGGCACGGCCATCGACCTCCGCCATGCCCCGGAACTTGAACAGTCCGCCTCGGGCCCTGACGACCTCGACATTCAGTCGAAGAACATCGCCGGGACGCACCGGCGCGCGGAAGCGACAATTGTCCAGGGAGGCAAACAGGATGGTCTTGCCCGCCGGATCCACATCCAGTGACTTCGACATCAGCACAGCCCCGGACTGGGCCAGGGCCTCAATGATCAGGACGCCGGGCATTACGGCGAAATCCGGAAAATGGCCCTGAAAATAGGGCTCATTGAAGGTGACGCACTTGATGCCTGTGATCGAGGTCGAGGGATTATAGTTCTCGCAGCGATCCACCAGGAGGAAGGGATACCGATGCGGGATCCGACGCAGGATCTCATCGATCCCGATGTCAGTCTGAACCTCGCCACTCATTCTTGTCGTCCTTCCCGGCGTTGCGCCATCTTGTTCAGCCAGGCCACTTCCCTGAGCCAGTTGCGGATCGGCTGAGCCGGAATGCCGCCCCAACGTGCCCCGGCAGGGACGTCCTTCAGCACGGCAGACCCCGCCGCGATCTGGGCCCCCTCACCGACCAGTATGTGGTCAGCCACCCCGGCCCGACCACCAAACTGGCAGCCATCCCCGATGGTCACGCTGCCGGAGATTCCGACCTGGCCGGCCATGACGCAATTGCGTCCGACCCGGACATTGTGAGCGATCTGCACCAGGTTATCGATCTTGGTGTTCTCACCGATCACAGTGTCATCGAAGGCACCGCGATCAACGCAAGTTTGGGAACCGATTGTTACACCATCCTGCAGGATGACACGGCCCAGCTGGGGAATGTCGATCAGCCCCTTTGGGCCCGGCGTCGCTCCGAAGCCCGCCTCCCCGATGACCGCGGCCGCCAGGATCTGGGCACGGTCGCCGATGAGGGCGCAGGAGATGCTGACCCCTGCCCCGATCACGGCGTTCCGGCCAATGGTGACGCCAGGGCCGATCACGCTATTGGCCCCAATGACCGTGCCGCTGCCGACCTGGACATCCGGACCGATCACCACGCCGGGCGCGATGGACACCCCGGGTTCGATCCTTGCCGTCGTGGCAATGGAAGGCCCCTCATGGACGCGCAGGGCATGAAGCCTCTGGGCGGCCATGGCATATCCCGCCTGGGGCTGGCGGGTGATCAGGACGGCACAGCCCTCCGGAGCCTCGCCGGCCTGGGCCGGGTGCATGAAGCAGGCACCGGCCTCTGACCGCGCCAGGTCGGGCAGGTATTTCTTGTCGGTCAGGAAGGTAACGGTGTCGGCCCTTGCCCGGGACAGGATGGCCACGCCACGAATGACGCGGTCCCCCAGGCTGGGGTCGGCAAGCTCGGCCCCCGTCAGACTGGCCAGGTCAGCCAGACTGATGGGGTCCTTATCCATGAAAAAGCGCGGATCGGGCATGGTTTCCCCTCTATCTCACCCGCGCTTTAAAGCGAGTCGTCCTAGCGGGGGGTGGCCGCAGCGCCGGGAGCCGGCTGATCAAGGCGTTCACGGTCGAAATTGAACTGGGTGATCTTGGCATTGAGGCCAGCCACGACCGCAGACGTCAGGTCCATGCTGGGGTTGGCGATCACAAGGGCGTCGCGCTGGAACAGCAGGGTGCATTTGCGCTGCTGATAGACATCGCGGATCACCGGCTCCAGTTCGGTGCCAACCCGACCAATGGCCTTTTGCTGGGTGGCCTGAAGTTCGCGTTCGCGAAGCTGGGCCTTGCGCTGGAAAGCATTGGCACGAACCTGCAGGTCCGCTGCGCGCTTTTCCAGGGTGGACTGATCAAGGGTCGTGCGCTGAGCGTCCAGGGCCTTGGCCTCGGTGTTCAGGGTCGTGTCCTCGGCCTTCAGTTCGCTCTGGACCTGGGTCGCGATCTGCTGGACCCGGGTCTGGACGTATTTGCCGACGGTGGACCCGCCAATGGCACCTTCGATGGACAGGGTGCAGATGCCGGGGATAGCCGCGCCATGGGTAATGGCGGGGCCGGCGGCAGGCGCAGCCTGGGCCGCGGCCTGGCTAGCCACACCGAGGGTCAGGGCTGCAACGCAGGTGGCCGTGACGAGAGACTTGAGCGTCATGAAAT
>CAIYZB010000153.1 GCA_903930545.1 uncultured Alphaproteobacteria bacterium | reverse complement strand
GCTCATAGGTGGTGTCGGTTTCGGGACGCACCACGGCGGTGGGCAGGGCCGGACTGTTGGCAGCATCCAGGGGCAGGCCCGACATATTGATCCCGCCGGACTTGTGGGCCCGGGCATAGGTGCCATAGGCCATGATCCGATCATTGAGCTGCCAGGCTAGGGCGAGGCGTCCCGACAGGCTCCCATCGCGATCTTTTGCCGAATAGGACTGGGGCCTCAGGATCGACAGCTGGCTGTTACGCAAGGCCCCGGATACGGGCAGGCCACCCTGGACCGTGGTGGCATACTGGCCCATCTTGGTCTCGTCTGTGTAGCGCAGTCCACCGGTCAGGTTCACGGCCTCGGTGATGCGCCAGGTGAGTTCCCCAAAGGCCGCATAGGAACGGCTCTCGAACCGGGTGTGTCCGTCCTGGGTGTAGCCATCCAGAAGATTGGCCGGGATGGTCGGGGCTGCTCCCAGCAGCCAATAGGCCGCATCGGGGCCATAGGCGGTGATGGGCTGCCCCTTGATGGTCTGGGAAAACCCATAGAGCCCGGCGACATATTCCAGGGTCTGGCGGCCCTTGGAGGCGATCCGCACTTCCTGGCTGTACTGGTCCTGGCGCGAGGGGATGTGCTGCAGCATCTGGATGGCGTGACCGGTATAGTCCCGGTCATTGGCCGCATCCCAGTTCCACCAGCGCCAGGCGGTTACCGAGGTCAGAACCGTGGAGCCGAGGTCCCAGGTCGCCACGGCAGAATAGCCCGCATCGTCCGTATTGACGTCGACAGGTGCATCGATGTCCGTGACCCGGTCATAGGGATTGGCGCTGGCCGGGCTGTAGCCGACGCCAGCGGCCAGGGCGGGGAACTGTCTGGCGGCGGGCTTCAGGGTGGTGCCAACCCTTACGAAGACCTGGGTGCAGCAATTGGAATTGATCGAGGCATCATCGCCCGAGAGCCGCAGACTGAACCGGTCATTAGGCTGGAACAGCAGCTGGCCGTGGATGGCCATGGCGTCGGTGTCATTGACCCGCTGGCCGGTCCTGAGATTGCGGATCATGCCCTCCCGGCGGGTGGCAAAGACTGACAGGCTTCCGGCCAGCACGTCGCCTATCAGGGGCCCGGTGATGGAGGCCTTGGACTGGCGATAGCCGTGGTCACCGACCGAGAGTTCGGCCTGGGCTCCGAAGTCAAAACGAGGGGCGCGGGTGGTGATGTTGATCGCGCCCGCCGTGGTGTTCTTGCCGAACAGGGTGCCCTGGGGCCCCTTCAGAACCTCGATGCGCTCCACATCCAGAAAGTCGAAGGCCGCTGTGGCTGGTCGGGCGTGATAGACCTGATCCACATAATAGCCGACCCCCGGCTCCAGCCCGTCATTGGACTGGGCAATGGCCACGACACTGGATCCGAGGCCGCGGATGGTCAGGGACGTGTTGCGGGGATTGGGAGAAGAATAGTTCAGGCTGGGCACCAGCTGGATCATCTGACCCACATTGTCGGTGCGGCTGGACCTCAGCAGGGTGTCGGAGACCACAGTCAGGCTAGCCGGGATCTCCTGGGCATTCTCGAGATCGG
>CAIYZB010000152.1 GCA_903930545.1 uncultured Alphaproteobacteria bacterium | reverse complement strand
CGCGGGGCTGATTTCACGGTCTGTGATGTCCAGGTGCCGGTGCGAGCAACCAAGATCGAGGCGGTGGAGGTGAAGCCAGCACCGGTGAAAGCCAAGCCCCCAGCCCCCAAGGCCGTGAGCCACCACCACTAAGCCCCCTCAGTTATCTTCGCTGACAGCTCCCCCAGAGGGGGAGCAATTAGCTTGGGGTCATTCCTCCCCTTCTGGGGGAGGTGGCACGCGAAGCGTGACGGAGGGGGCTTCAGGCCTTGTCCTTCGAGGGACAGAGATCGGCCACCTCACACGCCCCGCACTTGGGCTTGCGGGCCACGCAGACATAGCGGCCGTGCAGGATCATCCAGTGATGGGCCCGGGTCTGATAGGGCCCGGGCACGGCCTTCATGAGCTCTGCCTCCACCTGGTCAGGGGTCTTGCCCTTGGCGAGGTTCAGGCGGTGGGCGACGCGGAACACATGGGTGTCCACGGCGATGGCCGGTTCGATCCCCAGTTCGTTCAGCACGACACTGGCGGTCTTGCGGCCAACCCCCGGCAGGGCCTGGAGGGCATCGCGGGTCAGGGGCACCTCGCCGCCATGCTGGTCCATGATGATCCGGGCCGCGGCGATCACGTTGCGGGCCTTGGTCCGATAGAGGCCGATGGAGGAGATGTAGGGGATCAGGCCCTCCTCCCCCAGGGCAAGCATGGCCTGGGGTGTATCGGCCACCGCAAACAGTTTTGCCGTGGCCTTGTTCACCGCCACGTCGGTTGCCTGGGCCGACAGCGCCACCGCCGTGACCAGGGTATAGGGGCTGGAATAGTCCAGCTCGGTGCGCGGATCGTCCGAGAGGGACAGGAAGCGTTCGAACAGGGTCTCGATGCGGGCGGCCTCTGCGGCGCGGGTCGGTCTGGGCATGGGGAGAGCATGACTTGGCCCGAAGCTCGCGCCAAGCCAGAGCGCGGTTTCCGATTCCGAAAAACGCGATAGTCTGGGGACATGGATGGTCCCCTCTATATGGATGCCGAGATCCGGCCCAACCGCTCCCTGTCCCAGCGGGGCTTTGTCACCCTGATCGCGATTGTCACCGTGCTGAACTGTGCCTCGGCGGCGGTCTTCCTGGCCATGGGGGCCTATTTCGTTCCCATGTTCCTGGGCCTCGACCTCGTGGCCATCACCCTGGCCTTCTTGGTCAGCTTCGCGGCCGCCAAACGCATCCAGCGGGTGCGGGTCACTTCCGCCCAGGTCGAGGTCACCCTGGAGACGCCCAAGGAAAGCCGTCTGGTCTGGAAGAGCCCCACAGCCTTTACCCGGGTCTCGGTCCTGACCGAGGAAGATGGCGAAGACGAAACCGTGGTGGATGTCCGCCTGGCCCTTTCCGGCAAGGAGGTCCAGGTGGCCCAGGCCCTCAGCCCCCCCGAGCGGGCCGAATTCGCCCAGGCCCTGCAGAAGGCCATATTCCAGGCCCGCACCGGCGTTCTGCCGCTCTAGACATGTTCAGCGACGAAGAAGTCGAACGCTATGCCCGCCATCTGGTCCTGAGGGAGATCGGCGGCCCCGGTCAGCAGGCCCTGAAAACCGCCCGCATCGCCCTGGTGGGGGCCGGAGGCCTGGGCGCCCCCGCCAGCCTCTATCTGGCCGCCGCCGGTGTGGGGCACATCCGCCTGATTGATCCGGACGTGGTGGACCTCTCCAATCTCCAGAGGCAGGTCATCTATGGCGAGGCGGACCTCGGTCAAGCCAAGGTCGCGGCCTCTACGGCCCACCTCCTCGCCCTCAATCCAAATGTCGAGATCGATCCGGTCCAGGCCCGCCTGGACGAAGCCAATGCCGCAGCCCTTCTGTCCGGCTTTGATCTGGTTCTCGATGGCACAGACGATTTTGCCACCCGCTTTGCGGTCAATGCCGCCTGTGTTGCGCTGGCCATTCCCCTGGTGTCCGGTGCCATTGGTCGCTGGACCGGGCAGGTGGGGATCTTTGGCTCGAAGCCTTGCTACCGGTGCCTGGTCCCGGAGATCCCGCCGGATGCCGAGACCTGTTCCGCCGTCGGGGTCATGGGGGCCCTGGCCGGGGTTATCGGGTCCATGATGGCCCTGGAAGCCATCAAGCTTGTCACCGGGGCAGGCCAGGCCCTTGCGGGCCGCCTGCTGATCTATGACGCCCTGTCCGCGGAGGTCCGCACAGTCAGGCTCGGGGCCGACCCCGCCTGTCCGGTCTGCGGCTAGAGCATACCTGCCAGGACCCGGTCCGGGGGCCGATGGCCATCCATCCAGGTCTTGATATTGATGATCACCTTCTCGCCCATCTCCGTGCGGGCCTCCACCGTGGCCGAGCCCAGATGGGGCAGGAGGACGGCATTGGGCAGACCCAGCAGCTTGGGATTGATGGTGGGCTCGAACTCGAAGACGTCGAGGCCGGCTCCCGCAATGGTCCCGGCCTTGAGCAGGTCGGCCAGGGCACTCTCGTCGATGATCTCGCCCCGGGCCGTATTGACCACGATGGCGTGGGGCTGAAGCAGTTTCAGACGCCGGGCCGAGAGCAGGTGATAGGTGGCCGGGGTGTGGGGGCAGTTGACCGAGACAATGTCCACCCGGGCCAGCATCTGGTCCAGGCTTTCCCAATAGGTGGCTCCCAGCTCGTCGGCGATCCGGGAGGAGACCTGTTTGCGGTTGTGATAGTGGATCTGCATGCCAAAGGCCTTGGCCCGGCGGGCCACGGCCTGGCCGATCCGGCCCATGCCGATGATCCCCAGACGCTTGCCGGAGATCCGGCGACCCATCATCCAGGTGGGAGCCCATCCGGCAAAGTCCCCGGCCTGGGCGACATTGGCACCTTCCACGATGCGGCGGGACACGGCCATCATCAGGGCGAGGGTCAGGTCGGCGGTGTCCTCGGTGAGCACGCCGGGGGTATTGGTGACCAGTATGCCCCGCTCGGCGGCGGCAGCCACGTCAATGTGATCCACCCCCGCCCCGAAATTGGCGATCAGCTTCAGGGACTCACCGGCCTGGGCGATCAGGTCGGCATCGATTCGGTCGGTAATGGTGCAGGCAATGACGTCAGCTTCCTTCACCGCCCCCAACAGGGCCTCGCGGCTCATGGGCTGGTCATCGAGATTCAGCCTGGCATCGAACAGCTCGCGCATCCGGGTTTCCACCGTATCCGGGAGCTTGCGCGTGACGATGACTTTCGGTCTGCGTACGGCCATGGGGTCTGAAAAACTCGAAAAGAACGGCGAAGGATGAGGCGACTATGGCACCTCGCGACAACAACCTCTAGCAAAGGGGGGGTGTTGGGCCAAGGCGGGGCGAAGGACACAGTGCATCGACGGACATTGAAACTGATCCTGGCGGCCTGGGTGTTGGTGCTTTCCGCTGCCCCGGCCCAGGCAGAACGGGCTACGCCCTCCGGCCTGCCGGTCCCGCGCTATGTCACGCTCAAGTTCGACAAGGTCAATGCCAGGGCAGGTCCTGGCGATGACCATCGCCTGCTCTGGGTCTATCGGGTCCGCGGACTGCCGGTCCAGGTTATTGCCGAGAACTCCGAATGGCGCCGGGTCTGCGACCCCAATGGCGGTCTGGCCTGGGTTCACAAGCGCACAACCGATGGCCGTCAGAACGTCCTGCGCATGCAGCCGGGGCAGGTCAGCCTCTATAAGCGACCAAATACTACCGCCCCTCAGGTCGCCTATCTGAGACCCCGGGCCCTGGCGGCCCTTACCAAGTGCGACAAGGGCTGGTGCCACCTGAAGGTCGACGGGATCAGCGGCTGGGTGCCTGCAGCCAGTGTCTGGGGAACCGACCCCAGACCGCAATGTCGTTGAGCCCGCCGTCTGCCTCTGCTAGCCCTCCCCCCACTGACATCCTTAAGACAAGGGCAAGCCATGATCACCGGCGCCAAGGCCAAGGACCATTATAGCCTCGAGGAGCTGCTCGCCTGCGGCCGCGGAGAGATGTTCGGCCCGGGCAATGCCCAGCTGCCCGTCCCGCCGATGCTGATGTTCGATCGCATCACCAAGATCACCGATACAGGCGGTGCCCACGGCAAGGGCTATGTCGAGGCCGAGCTGGATGTGAACCCGGATCTCTGGTTCTTCCAGTGCCACTTCATCAATGACCCGGTCATGCCGGGCTGCCTGGGCCTGGATGCCATGTGGCAGCTGGTGGGCTATTTCCTCGGCTGGTCCGGCGCGCCTGGAAAGGGCCGCGCCCTGGGCGTGGGTGAGGTGACCTTCCGCGGTCAGGTGACCACCAAGGTCAAGAAGGTGGTCTATCGCATCGATCTGAAGCGGGTGATCATCCGCAAACTGGTCATGGGCATTGGCGACGGCGTTCTCGAAGCCGATGGCCAAGTCATCTATGAGGCTAAGGACCTGAAGGTCGGCCTGTTCGACCCCAAGGATCTGGGCTGATAGCCGGTCCGCAGAAAGGACATTCCATGCGCCGCGTTGTCGTCACCGGTATCGGGATCGTTTCGTCCATCGGAGCCAACAAGGACGAGGTCCTGACCTCCCTGCGTGAGGCGAAGTCCGGGATCACCGCCTCGGCGGAATATGCCGAACTGGGCTTCCGCTCCCAGGTCCATGCCTCCCCCAATATCGAATGGGAGGCCCTGGTTGACCGCCGCGCTGCCCGTTTCCTGGCCCCCGGCACGGCCTATGGCCACATCGCCATGGAACAGGCCATTGCCGATTCCGGTCTGGAAGAGGCCGAGGTCTCCCATGAGCGCACAGGTCTGATCGTCGGCTCTGGTGGTCCCTCCACCCGGGTCATCATCGATTCCGCCCAGATCGCCAAGGAGCGCGGCCCCAAGCGCATCGGCCCCTTTGCCGTGCCCAAGGCCATGAGCAGCGGTGCCTCGGCCACCCT
>CAIYZB010000151.1 GCA_903930545.1 uncultured Alphaproteobacteria bacterium | reverse complement strand
GCCTGACTTTTCCCTGATCAGACCGATCATGGCATCCACGTCACCGGCATAGGTGACAAAGCCCCAGTCTGCCATGAAGGCGAGGTCGGTCTGGGTGAAGGGCGTCCAGGTTCCCTGGCTGGTTCCGGTGACCTGGGCGGGGGCACCGGGGATCGCGGAGGGCTGAAGGGCCTCTTTCCCCAGATAATAGGCGAGGGCGAGGCTCGGATCCTTGGCCTTGCGGGCGGCAGTCAGGCCTGTGGTATCGGCCAGATGGGCCCCACGCCTCTGCAGGACCCAGACCTCCACCCGGCAGGGCTTGCCCTCACAGGTCCGGGCTTGAGCCTTGGAGACCAGCTGGCTCGCGAGATAGAGCCAGTGGGCCGGGGTCGAGGAAAAGCCCGGCAGGGCCACGATCACGGCATTGGCGGGCGCAGGCCTGTCCCCATCCACGGCGGCGCGCAGACGCAGGAATGTGGCCTTGTTGAGGGCCGCAGGGGTGCCCGGGGCCGCATGACCATCCACCTGCAGATATTCGGCCACCACATCGGGATAGTGGGGCACCAGGGATCCGGAATAGTCGGCGGCTGCGGCCGGCAGGGCGCTGGTCCCCAGGACAAGGGCGCTGAAAAGGGCGGCAGTGGTTTTCATCTGAGGCTCCCCGGCGGCACACTTGAGGGTGCCTGTGGTCATGAACCTACCCAATTGCCGGGGGTTTGTTACCGGGGTTTTTCAGGTTCCGGTGACATCTTCCCAGAAACGCTTGGCCTTGCCGATGAAGCTGGCGGACTTCGGGTTCTGCTGTTCGCCGCAGAGATCGGCGAACTCCTTCAGCAGTTCCTTCTGGCGGGGGGTCAGGCGAGTGGGGGTTTCGACAAAGAGCTCCACCACCAGATCGCCCCGCTCGCGAGACCGCAAGGACGGCATGCCCCGACCCTTGAGCTTCAGGGTCCGGCCCGTCTGGGAGCCCTCGGGCACCTGGACCGGGATCTTGCAATTGCCGTCGCAGTTCTCGCCGCCCATCAGGCAAGGAGCCTCGATCTCGCCCCCCAGGGCCGCCACGGTCATGGGGACCGGCACAGTGCAGAGCAGGTCCAGGCCATCGCGGTCGAACAGCTCGTGGGGCTTTACAGACAGGAAGATGTAGAGATCGCCGCGCGGTCCGCCCCGGGAGCCGGCATCGCCCTCCCCCGCCAGACGGATGCGGGCCCCGTCATCCACCCCGGCCGGGATGCGGACCTGGAGGACGCGTTCCTTGCGCACCTGACCCTGGCCACGGCAGTCCGGGCAGGGGTCCTGGATCTGGCGGCCACTGCCACCGCATCGCGGGCAGGCGCGCTCGATGGAGAAGAAGCCCTGGGTGGCGCGGACCCGACCGGCCCCGCCGCAGGTGCCGCAGACCGTGGGGCTGGTGCCGGCCTTGGCACCGGACCCGTCACAGGATTCACAATTGAAGGAGGAGGGAACCCGGATCTCGACCTCTGAACCGGCATAGGCCTGTTCCAAGGTGACCTCGAGGTCATAGCGAAGGTCCTGGCCCCGGGCGGGACCACCGCGCTGCTGGCGACGACCACCGCCGAACATGTCGCCGAAGACATCGCCAAAGACGTCATTGAAGATGTCATTGACGTCGTGGAAGCCACCGCCAGCGCCGCCGCCGCCGCCATTGACCCCGGCATGGCCGAACCGGTCATAGGCCGCCCGCTTCTGGGGATCGGACAGGATGGAATAGGCTTCGTTGATTTCCTTGAAGCGGGCTTCGGCTTCCTCCGATCCGCCATTGCGGTCGGGATGGTGTTCCATGGCCAGCCTGCGGAAGGCCGACTTCAGGGCGGCGTCATCGCTGTCGCGGGCCACACCCAGGATCTCGTAATAGTCCCGCATGGTGGATCAGGCGCTCGGAAAGTCTGGAGGAAAACAGGTCCGGTGACCGATAGCCCAGGGCCACCGGTCACCAAAGATCTTTCGGCAGGAACTCCGGCCCGCCCCGTGGAGCAGGCCGGACCGGTTTCTAGGACTTGCGGTCTTCGTCGCTGACTTCCTCGAACTCGGCATCGACCACGTCGTCCGACGCGGCATCAGCCTCGTCGTCACCTTCGCCACCCTGTTGAGCGGCATACATGGCCTCGCCCAGCTTCATGGAAGCCTGGATCAGGGTCTGGGTCTTGGCCGCGATGGACTCGGCATCCTCGCCCTCGAGGGCCGACTTCAGGTCCGCCGTGGCGGCCGTGATGGCGTCCTTTTCAGCCTGGCCGATCTTGTCGCCGTGCTCGGTCATGGCCTTTTCCGTGGAATGAAGCACAGCCTCACCCTGGTTCTTGGCCTCGACCACTGCCTTGCGCTTCTCGTCCTCGGCCTTGTGAGCCTCGGCGTCCTTGACCATCTGGTCGATGTCGGCGTCCGAAAGACCGCCATTGGCCTGGATCCGGATCGACTGTTCCTTGGCCGTGGCCTTGTCGCGAGCCGAGACATTGACGATGCCATTGGCGTCGATGTCGAAGGTCACCTCCACCTGGGGCACGCCCCGGGGTGCGGGGGGAATGCCGACGAGATCGAACTGGCCCAGCATCTTGTTGTCATGGGCCATGGGGCGTTCGCCCTGGAAGACCCGGATGGTCACGGCCGACTGGTTGTCGTCTGCCGTGGAGAAGGTCTGGGAGCGCTTGGTCGGGATTGTGGTGTTGCGCTCGATCAGGGGCGTGAAGACCCCGCCCAGGGTTTCGATGCCCAGGGTCAGGGGTGTGACGTCCAGCAGCAGGACGTCCTTGACGTCGCCCTGCAGAACCCCGGCCTGGACCGCAGCCCCAAGGGCCACGACTTCGTCCGGGTTCACACCCTTGTGGGGTTCACGGCCGAAGAAGGCCTTCACGGTCTCGACCACCTTGGGCATGCGGGTCATGCCGCCCACCAGGATGACCTCGTCGATGTCGGACTTCTTCAGACCGGCATCCTTCAGGGCCTGCTCGCAGGGACCGACCGTCTTGTTGATCAGGTCCTCGACCAGGGATTCCAGCTTGGCGCGGCTCAGCTTGATATTGAGGTGCAGGGGACCCGAGGCATTCATGGAGATGAAGGGCAGGTTCACCTCATACTGCGGGGTGCTGGACAGCTCCTTCTTGGCCTTTTCGGCCTCTTCCTTCAGGCGCTGCAGGGCCAGCTTGTCCTTGCGCAGGTCCACAGAGTTTTCCTTGCGGAATTCGTCGGCCAGGAAGTCCACGATGCGAAGGTCGAAGTCTTCGCCGCCGAGGAAGGTGTCACCATTGGTGGCCTTCACCTCGAAGACGCCGTCGCCGATCTCGAGGACGGACACGTCAAAGGTTCCGCCGCCGAGGTCGAACACCGCGATCTTCTCGTCCTTCTTCTTGTCGAGGCCGTAGGCGAGCGACGCAGCGGTCGGCTCGTTGATGATGCGCAACACTTCGAGCCCGGCGATGCGACCCGCGTCTTTCGTGGCCTGACGCTGTG
>CAIYZB010000150.1 GCA_903930545.1 uncultured Alphaproteobacteria bacterium | reverse complement strand
TCGGGCTTACCAGCGGTAGTGCGAGAAAGCCCGGTTGGCTTCGGCCATCTTGTGCGTGTCTTCACGCTTCTTGACGGCCGAACCCCGATTGGACGAGGCGTCCAGCAGTTCGCCGGCCAGCTTGTCGGTCATGGTGTTCTCGCCGCGCTTGCGCGCTGCGGTCACCAGCCAACGAATGGCAAGCGCCTTGCGACGATCGGGGCGAACCTCGACCGGCACCTGATAGGTGGCACCACCGACCCGGCGAGACCGGACTTCGATGGCAGGAGCGACGTTTTCCAGAGCAGCGTGGAAGGTTTCCAGGGGGCCCTGGTCCTTGCGCTTGGCTTCCAGAATGTCGAAGGCGCCGTAAAGGATATTTTCGGCGACGGCCTTTTTGCCCTCATACATCACGTAGTTCATGAACTTCGTGACAGTCAGATCCCCAAACTTGGGATCCGGCAGGACTTCGCGTTTCTCTGCGCGGCGGCGACGGGACATGGATCTACTTCCTTACTTCGGACGCTTGGCGCCGTAGAGCGAACGACGCTGCTTGCGGTCCTTCACCCCTTGGGTGTCGAGAACGCCGCGGAGGATGTGGTAACGGACACCCGGAAGGTCCTTCACCCGGCCCCCGCGAATGAGCACAACGGAGTGCTCCTGCAGGTTATGGCCTTCGCCGGGGATGTAGCACACCGCTTCGATGCCGGTGGTCAGACGAACCTTGGCGACCTTACGCAGGGCGGAGTTCGGCTTCTTCGGCGTCGTCGTATAAACGCGGGTGCAGACGCCACGGCGCTGCGGGCAGCCCTTGAGGGCCGGGACCTTGTTCCGCGAGGGCTTGTCCCTGCGCGGCTTACGGATGAGCTGGTTAACTGTTGGCATCTAATCTCGCTGTGGAGGCGTGTGCCGTTTGGCCGTGGCGCCTCATTGGGGTCCAAAAAAACTCGGTCTCGAAGCCAACCTCTGAACGCAAAAACTCGCCGGATCGCGGATCGTGCGTTCCGGCGGGCCTGGCTGTCCGTTGCGGGACTTGCCGTTCATCGGAGCTGGGAAGGAATCCCCGGCCTCGAAAGGAGCGCGGTTCATACTCGGGAAGCCCCCCCGCGTCAACGCTCCCGCCAAGATCCCTTAAAACAGGGTTTATCGGACCTTGAGAACCAGCAGGACCAGCAGGGCCGACAGGCCCATCTGGACCATCAGGAACCGCACCAGGACCTGGGTATTGGACCAGCCCAGCTCCTTGCGACAGTGGTCGTGGAGGGGAAAGCGGATATTGCCCAGGATCCTCAGACCGAAGAACCTCAGCAGGGCGACCTTGAACAGGCCCGTGGCTCCGTTGAGCAGGATCACCGAGGCCACCAGGAAGATGAAGGTGGGATTGTTGGTGGCCACCACCAGCATACCGATCAGCAGGCCCAGGGGCCGCGATCCGGCGTCTCCCATCAGGACCAGGCTGGGGGCCGCATTGTACCAGAGATAGCCGGCCAGGCAGCCCACCATGAGGAAGGCCATAATGGCCCAGTTGGCCCCCTCGTGGTTCACGGGGATGGACAGGTGTCCCGCCACCACGGAATTGCCGATGACGGTATAGAGCAGTCCGCCCAGCACCATGATGGCCGTACCGGCCAGACTGCCGGACACGCCGTCCACGCCGTCCGAGCAGTTGGTGGCATTGATCGAGATCCAGATGGTCCCCGTAGCTAGGGGAATGGACAGCCAGGGGCTGAGGAAGATGGTTTCCTTCCAGCCCGGGAGCCAGATCGGGGTGACTTCGGTGCCGCAGATGACCAGGGCGGCGGTGGCCGCGATCACAAGGTCGAAGACCGCCAGGGTATATTCGTTAAAGCCCCCTCGCCTGTCGTCGAAATAGCCCACCATCATGGCGGCCAGGACTATGGGCACGGTGTAGAGGCACCGCGACCCGAAAGGCACAAACAGGACCGCGGCGATACAGAACAGGGTGACGAAGATCAGGCCGGCGCTGACCGGCTTTCCCACGCTCAGTTCGGCATTGACCGCGAAGGCGCGGCCCTGGTCGGTGGGCAGATGGCCCCAGAGCTTTGGCAGAAGGATCCAGGTCGCCAGAGTGGTCACGGCAAAGCCGGTCGCTGAAAGGAAGAAGAAGGAATTGAACAGCCGGAGCGGCCCCCAGGCCTCTCCAAACATCGAATAGATCCAGGTCAGCATGGGCGTCCGCAATCCGCAGGGAGAATCCCCAGCCCCGTTCTAGCCTTGCCAGAGGCCCAGCGACTAGACCTCACCCACCTGCGATGTGCGCCATGATTAAGGGTCGCCCCTGGCACGAAACGAAAAAGGCCCGGGTTTGCACCCGGGCCTTGTCCGTTTGGCTGTCAGACCGAGGTCTGGACCTAGACCTTTTCGGCCTCGGCATCGATGGCGATGATCTCCGGCAGCGGTTCCATCGCCTCTTCGCGGGAGGCAGAGAGGGCCTCGTCGCGCTTGGTGGCGATCCGCTGCAGGCCGCGGAGATAGGAACCCGTGCCCGCCGGGATCAGACGACCCACGATCACGTTTTCCTTCAGGCCTTCGAGGGTGTCGGTCTTGCCCTGGACCGAGGCTTCGGTCAGCACGCGGGTGGTCTCCTGGAAGGAGGCCGCGGAGATGAAGCTGCGGGTCTGGAGCGAGGCCTTGGTGATGCCCAGCAGAACCGGCTGGGTGATCGCCCGGCGACCGCCACGGGCTTCCGCCTTGGCGTTCTCCTCGTTGATCTCCGTCATGTCCAGGTGATCGCCCTTGAGCAGGCCGGTATCGCCCGGCTCAAGGATCTCACCCTTCTGCAGCATCTGACGCACGATGGTCTCGATGTGCTTGTCGTTGATCGGCACGCCCTGCAGTCGATAGACCTCCTGGATCTCGTTCACGAGGAACTCGGCCAGGGCCTCGATGCCCAGGACACGCAGGATGTCGTGGGGATCGGGGTTGCCGTCGATGAGGTATTCGCCCTTGCGGATCACGTCACCGTCGTGGACGGCGATGTGCTTGCCCTTGGGGATCAGGAACTCGACGGGCTCGCCACCCTCTTCCGGGGTGATCTTGATCCGGCGCTTGTTCTTGTAGTCGCGACCGAATTCCACACGACCGTCCATTTCCGCGATGACCGCGCAGTCCTTGGGACGGCGGGCTTCGAAGAGTTCGGCGACGCGCGGCAGACCACCGGTGATGTCCCGGGTCTTGGCGCTTTCGGTGGACATACGGGCGAGAACCTCACCCGGCTTGATCTCGTCGCCATCGCCGACGCTGAGGATGGCCCCCACCGGCAGCAGGTAACGGGCTTCACCGCCATTGGAGATCCGGCGATAGGCACCTTCGGCATCCAGAACGGCCATGGCGGGACGCAGGTCCGTGCCCTTGGTCGAAGCGCGCCAGTCGATGACGACGCGGTTGGAAATGCCGGTGGCTTCGTCGGCTTCCTCACGGACCGAGACGTTCTCGATCAGATCCTCGAAGCGGACCTTGCCGCCCACTTCGGTGATGATCGGGGTCGAGTAGGGATCCCATTCGGCCAGACGTTCGCCGCGCTTGACCTTCTCGCCGTCCTTGAACTTCAGGCGGGCACCGTAGGGCGGCTTGTAGGCCTCACGGTCCTTGCCATCGACCTGGACGGTCATCTGAAGGTTGCGGCTCATGCAGATCAGGGCGCCGTCAGGAGCCACGACCGTATTGCCGCCGATCAGACGCACGGTGCCGTTGTTGCTGCTCTCATAGAAGGACTGCTCGGCCACCTGGGCGGTGCCGCCGATGTGGAAGGTCCGCATGGTCAGCTGGGTGCCGGGCTCGCCGATGGACTGGGCGGCAATAACGCCGACCGCCTCACCGATATTGACCGGGGTGCCGCGGGCCAGGTCGCGGCCATAGCAGGTCGCGCAGACGCCGAGCTTGGCCTCGCAGGTCAGGACCGAGCGGATCTTCACCGACTGGACGCCCGCATTCTCGACGATGTCGATCATGTTTTCGTCGAGATAGGTGTCGGCCGGAACG
Source organism: uncultured Alphaproteobacteria bacterium (assembly GCA_903930545.1). GTDB lineage: Bacteria > Pseudomonadota > Alphaproteobacteria > Caulobacterales > Caulobacteraceae > Phenylobacterium. The sequence continues at coordinate 275 of CAIYZB010000150.1, read as the reverse complement.
ATCACTTCGCCGGAGTTGGGATCCTTGATGTCCTCGGCCGAGGAACGACCCAGGATACGCAGGCCCAGGGAGACGAGAACGTCACCGCCTTCGACCACGGCCCGCAGGGTGATGCCCCGGGTGGTGCCGCAGTCTTCTTCATTGATGATGCAGTCCTGCGCCACGTCCACCAGACGGCGGGTCAGGTAACCCGAGTTGGCGGTCTTCAGCGCGGTGTCGGCCAGACCCTTGCGGGCGCCGTGCGTCGAGATGAAGTACTGCAGCACGCTCAGACC
>CAIYZB010000149.1 GCA_903930545.1 uncultured Alphaproteobacteria bacterium | reverse complement strand
GACCCGGAAAGTGCTAGTGGAGCCTCACACAGCCAGTCGGCCTAGGAGGGTAGGGTGTCGCACGTCATTGCCTCGATCGAGGACCTGGAAGCTCTCTATGGCCAGCCCAATGCGGCCTCGACCGTCAAGGAAGCCGCCCGGATCACGCCGCAATATCGCGCTCTGATCGAGGCTTCGCCCTTTGTCGCCCTGGCCACCAGCGGGCCGGAGGGACTGGACTGCTCGCCACGTGGAGATGCCGGTCAGGTGGTGGTGATCCAGGATGAGACCACCCTGCTGATGCCAGACCGGCGGGGAAACAACCGGACGGACTCCCTGCGCAACATCATCAGGGACCCCAGGGTCGCCCTGATGTTCCTGATCCCGGGACTGGGCAATGCCATGCGGGTCAATGGACGTGCGATCGTCTCGGTGGACCCGGACCTGATCGGCCGCCTCACCGTCGAGGGGCAGGCCCCAAGGTCGGTAATCGTGATCACGGTTGAGGCGGCCTATTTCCAGTGCGCCAGGGCGATCGTGCGCTCTGACCTGTGGAACCCCGATCGCTTCTTTGATGCGGCGCAGCTTCCAACAGCAGGTCAGATTCTACAGACCATGAGCCAGGGCGAAGAGGGCGGGCCGGACTATGATGCCGGCTGGGCTGAGCGGGCTGGACGGACCCTCTGGTAGTCCGACCTCAGCGGGTTGCCAGAAAAGCGAACCGGTTGAGACTGAAGAAGAATTCATCCCGGGCAATCAGATCTGCCTGGTCATCCTGCCAGGCCTGGACCTCCTGATCCGACAGGCCATGCTGCGCAGCATTGCGGCGCACGAAGGTAAAAATGCTGCGCAGCATTCCTGCAGCATAAGTCACTGGCTGATAGCGCGGGGTGAGCATGGGAAGGATCTCCACACGCCGCATCTCGAAGCCCGCCTGACGCATCATGGGTCCGAGACGGGCGGGGAGATGGGGGTCGTGCAGATGATCATCCCAGCAGGCCAGGGCTCGGTCCATCAGGGCCTGATCCGAGTTGTGCCAGACGAGACTGCGCCAGTCGGTATCCAGGATCAGAACCCGCCCACCCGGCCGAAGCACCCGATGGACCTCTGCGAGGGCCCGGGGAACGTCGGTCACATATTCGAAGACCTGGGTTGAGACCACGGCATCCAGGCTGCCATCGGACATGTCGAGATGGGTGGCCTCGCCGGTCTGGATTCTGGCCTGGGGCAGGTCCTTCAGTCGGCTGTGCGCAACGGCGACCATGTCAGGCGACAGGTCGATCCCGATGACCTGGCCGGTCTCGCCGACCAGGCGGGCAAGGTCATGAGCCAGAAGTCCCGGCCCCACCCCGATGTCCAGGACCCGCTCACCCGGCGCAAGAGCCAGGAGATCCAGAACCCTTGCCCTCTGGGCCACGACATCAGGGGTCATGTAGATGACCTCGAGCGCGCGGGCCGAGGCCTCGTCAAAGGTCATCCGGGTCATGAGGGTCAGTTCTTTCGCGGCGCGAGGATGGCATCCAGACGGGCCTCGGTACCTGCGACCCGCTCGAAACGCGGATAGCGCAGGCCCTCATGGTAATCGATGTCCACCGAGCGATAGTGCTCGCCCTGTTTGACGATGAGGTTCACCGACGGTCCCTTGCCCTTGGCCTGGCTGACGGCCTCCTTGAGGCGATCGGTGTCAAAGCCGAGGCCATTGATGGCGATGATCTTGGTGCCGTCCGTAAGGCCGGCGCGGAAGGCGGGGCCCTCCCACTGGACTGCCACCAGGTCGCCGTCCTTGTTCACCGACAGACCCAGGGAATAGGTGAGGTCAGCGCCCTTGCGACGGGCCTCGCTGCTGCGGAAATAGTCGGTCGGCGTCTCGGTATAGATCAGCCGATAGCCACCGCGGGTCACGCCATCCAGGGGTGCCCCAGGGCCATGACCTTCCAGACGGGTCTTCAGGAAGCTCGCCCAGTCATAGGGCTCCACGGCATTGAGGGCCGCAACCACATCCTCGAACCGGTAGGTCAGCTGGGACCAGTCGCCATCATTCACCCCGAAAAAGGCCTTGGCGAAATTGTCGAGGGAACGCTTTCCGCCTGACCGCTCGCGGATGAGGGTATCGGCATCCAGCCAGATCAGCTTGCCTTCGGAATAATAGTCTTCGCTGCGCTGCCAGCTGGTCCAGGGCTGGGGTGCGCGCCCGGAGATGATCGGGTCGTTCGTCGTGTCGATCAGGGCGCGCCAGGTGCGCCCGACCCGGTTGTCATAGGCCGCGGCCGTGCCGGCAATGGCATCCAGGGCTTCCTGCTTGGTCAGCAGGCCCGAGCGCGCCGCCAGGACATAGCCCCAGTACTGGGTCTGGCCCTCATAGACCCAGAGCAGGCTGTCGCGCATGGGCACATTGAAGTTCGGGGTCCACAGGTCCTCACCCCGGCGATACTTGCCATTCCAGGAGTGGGTGTATTCGTGGGGCAGGAGGTCGCGGGTGGCCGGCAGCTTGTCCCAGTCAGTGAAGTATTTGGGATGGCTGGCATTCTCGCTGGAACGCTGATGCTCCAGCCCGATCCCGCCCATGCGATCCGTAAGGGCCAGCAGGAAGTCATAGTGGTCGTAGTGCCGCGCGCCGTAGAGCCTGTCCGCCTGGACCACCAGGGCGCGATGCAGATTGAGCTGGGCCGGGGTGGCCTCCAGCAGGCCAGGGGCGTCGGCCATCAGGTTCAGCGTAACCCGCGAGCGACCGTTGGGGTCGAGATCGACCTTGCGGAAATAGCGCCCGGCAAACATGGGCGAGTCCACCAGGACATCGAAGCTGACCGGCTTGAAGGTGACGACCCCGTCCTTGTTCGAGGCGGTCTCGAGGGCGGTGCCAAAGTCCCAGCCCTGGGGCAGACGTACGCTGGCCTGGATGTCGATCCGGCGAGTGAAATGGCCAGCCGGATAGAGGGCCATCTGGTTCCACTGGAGGTTCATCATCTCCTGGGTCATGACGATCCGGCCCTGGTCCCCATCGGTGGGCGAAAGGAACTGGAACTCCAGGTCCAGCCTGGAGACCCCCTGAGGCACCTGGACATGGAAGGCCGAGACCTCGACCGGGTCACGGGTCCATTCCAGACGCTGGCCATTGGCCGTGATGATCAGGCCCGAGAGGCTACCGAGCGTTCCGGCGGGCCAGTGCTTGCCGGGCAGCCAGCGGGGATAGAGCAGGGTGAGCGGACCCGCCGAGACGGGGACAGTCTGCTTGACCCGAAATATCCGGCGATCGAGATCCGTGGCATCCACATCGAGGGTCAGGGTGCCGGGATAGGCGATGTCCTGAGGGCTGGCCACCGCCGCAGGCATGGGGGCCGGCTGGGGCAGGACAGGCTCGGCGCGGGCGCTGGAGAAAAGAGCGACAGCAGAGGCTGCCGCGAGGAGGGCGCGTTTCAAGGGAAGACTCCAGATCGCAGGACGGGACATGGCCCGGTATGGGTCTGGAATATGTCCGGGCGGCGAACTTGTCGACTGCCGGGTGCTGGGCCTAGCCTGCGACGTCGGGGCGGTTGGGCTGAAGGACAATGCGGGTGCCTTCCAGCTGGGCTCCATCAAAATTGGTGGTCCGGCGCGAACCACGGATCAATTCGAGGTCGCCGATCACCGCCTTGTCGAAGACGGCGTGGGAGAGCTTTGCATTCACAAAGGACGTCCCTCTCAGGTCCGCCCCCGTGAAGTTGGCGTTGCGCAGGTCCGCGCCGTCAAAGATGGCCCCCTGAAGCTCGGACTCGCTGAAATCCAGACCGATGGCCATGGTATTGCGGGCGGTCAGTCCACCCAGGAACCTGGCCTTGAACAGACTTCCGGCCGGGCGCAGGTCCATGCCGGCCAGCTGGGCCGGACGGCCCTGAACACCATTGGTGATGCCCCACAGGTGGGAGCCATCAATCTCGACGCGGATCTGGTCCAGCCGGGCAATTGCCGATTCTGTAGGTGACATGACGCATCTGGCCAGGACACTGGGAGGCAGCATCATGGCCTCGACATTGACCCCGGTCAGGATGGTGTCGTTGAAGTTGGCACCCTCAATCCGGGCTCCGGCAAAGTCCGCACCGTCCAGATTGGCCCCGGCGAAATTGGCACCCTTGAGATTGCAGTTCCGAAGGGTGATGCCGCGCATGGAGCAGTTGGTGAAGTCCACCTGATAGGCGACGGCCTCGTCCATATCGACGCCGTTCAGCGAGGCCCCGGCCAGGCTTGCACCAGCACCCATGCGCCTCAGACCCCGCAGGTCGTCGACCGCACAGAGAATGGCCGCGCGCATATCGGCCCCGTCCAGGACCGCCCCGGCCATCCGGGCACCGTTGAGCCGGGCCCCGCGAAGGTCGGCGCGCATGAGCTTGGTCGCCCGAAGGTCAGCCTTGCTGAGGTCGGCGCAATAGAGGGAAGCCCGGCTCATGTCCGAGGCGATGAAGGACGCCCCCGTCAGGTCGGCCCCGGTGAAATCGATGTCCTGCATCTGGCGCTTGTGGGCCTGGACGCCCCTGGCCACGATGAAACGGGTGAGGGCCCGGCGCCCTCCAGGTCGCCCGGAGGTGAAGGCTTCATGCGCGCGAATAAGCGCCTCGAACTGTGAGGCGTTGATCCGGACTAGGTCCGGGGAAGAGGACGATTTGGCGCGATGCATCGAGGCTGACCCTAGAAGCCAAGCCTAACGGAAGTCCTAATTCGGGTAGTTTGAGGTGCCGGAAATCGAGACTAGCCAGGGCCCGCCGGGTTCATGATCGTCAGAATGATCCCGGCGCTGCCATAGCCTGCGCCTGCCGCCGGAACGCGGGCCTCAAACATCAGTTGCGACGAGCTTCCGATGGTCCCGGAATAGGTGGTGGCCCCACCTGTATTGGACTGTGGCACCCAGTCTCCCGCCAGACCACGGACAGCGGCCTGGATGGCGGCGATCTGTGGGGTTGTGACATCATCAGCGGCAACACGACAGATGCCCTGGGTGGTGTCGCTGGCCGCCAGGATCTGGCCCGAACTGGAAAAGGTGGAAACGAAAATCCGCGCGCTGGCGGACATGTCCTTGAAGGCCAAAAGGTCTGCCGCTGAGCCGGAATCTGCCTGAAAAACCCCGGCCGCCGTGAGGGCGTCGCTGGGAGGATTGAAGGCGAGGTTGCCTTGAACATTGGCCGTGCAGGCCTTTACGGCGGTCAGAAAGGCCTGATCCACCGGAGGTGGCGGGGTCTGGGCAAGGGCCTGACCAGCCAGGGCCGATGCCATTAGAGCGACTGCAAGACTACGCGTGATCATGGCACCCGACCCCTTGAGAAAAACCCGAAATGAGGATCCACCCCTATCGGGTTTCGCGCAAGGGATTAGCGATAGGCGGGAAACAGGCTAGGCGTGGAGACCTTGAGGGGGAGAATGCCCATGGCCTTCCTGGGCAATCGCTCGGTCAATCTGCTGAACCTGCATTATGGCATCCACGCCATTGCCGAGACCGGCGGCAATGCCTTTTTCGCCGTCTTTCTGCTCAAGGCCGGGGTGTCGATCCCGGGGGTCCTTCTGGCCGTTGCCGGGATCAATCTCGGGCGTTTTCTGATCCGCCCCCTGATCCTGGTGGCGGGTCTGCGCCTGGGGCTGAAGCCCCTCGTGGTGATCGGCATCCTTGCCATGGCCGGGCAGTTTCTGCTGCTCAGCCATGTCGATGGGCCAGGCTGGCCGCTCTGGATCACGTGTGGTGCCGGGGCCGTAGGTGGAACCTTCTACTGGACTGCCTATCACGCCTATTTCGCGAGCCTCGGCGACAGCGACCATCGCGGCCAGCAGATCGGGATCAGGGAGGCTCTGGTTGCCCTGGTCGGGATCGCCTCGCCCCTGATCACCGGGTGGTCCCTTGTCAGCCTGGGGGCGGAGATCACCTTCGGCGTCACGGCCCTGGTGATTGCCGCCTCGGGCCTGCCCCTGCTTGGGGCACCAAACCTGGCAGTACGTCGGGATGTCGAGGTCCCGCTGTCGTCCATCTGGCCCGGCGTTCTCATGCAGGCTGCCGACGGCTGGTCCGGGGCGGGCTATCTGTTCGTCTGGCAAATTGCCTTGTTCGTGTCTCTGGGGGAGAGCTTTGCCGCCTTCGGCGGGGCCATGGCCCTGGCCGCTGTCGTGGGGGCGGTGACCGGGATGGTTCTTGGGCGCTGGGTGGATATGGGCCATGGCCCCAAGGCCGTCTGGCTGGCCCTGATGTCGCTGCTGATCATGATCGGATTCAGGGCAGTGGCCTTTGGACATCCAGCTCTTGCGATCGTGGCCAATGCCATCGGTCCCCTGGCCTGGGCCTTCTATGTGCCGACCATGATGACAGCGCTCTACAATCAGGCTCAGGCCTCGCCCTGCGTATTGCGCTTTTCCATCGCGACAGAAGGCGGGTGGGATGCCGGCTCCATTGCCGCCTGCCTGCTCACCGCCGGGATGATCCAGCTGGGCCTGCCCCTGGGCTATGCCATTGCCACAGCAGCCCTGGGCAGCCTGGTCAGCTTTGGGATACTCAGGCGATATTTTGCTGACGGGGCCCCCGCAGTGGAAGCCCCGTCAGGCTGATCACTTGTAGTCGAAAGCGACGTCATCAAGATCGATGGCGGGGATCTCGTCCTTCTCGGCCCAGTAGTCCTGGGTGTGCTGCCAGTCCGGCGAATTCAGGCGCTTGGGCAGAAGATGCATGCCGCGCATCAGATAGCCGGGATTGAAGTTTTCTGGGTCCATCCAGGGCAGGCGCGGCAGGTTCTCTTCCCCGGGACGCAGGGCAGGGGTGATGCGCTTGGCGCCCTTGGCCTTCATGTGCTTGAGCAGACGCGCCATAAAATCACCGATCAGATCGGCCCGGAGTGTCCAGCTGGCGCGGAAATAGCCGAAGACCCAGATGAGATTGGGGACTCCGGTAAACATCATGCCGCGGAAGGTCACGGTGTCGGCGAAGTCCAGGGCCTTGCCGTCGATCTCGAATTCGATGTCGCCCAGGACATTGAGGTTGAAGCCGGTGGCGGTGACGATGATGTCGCCTTCAACCACCTTGCCTGACTTCAGCAGGATGCCGTTTTCCACGAAGCGGTCGATCTCGTCCGTTACGACACTGGCCTTGCCGGAATTGATCCCCTGGAAAAGGTCGCCATTGGGAACAAAAGCGATGCGCTGGCGCCAGGGGCGATACTTGGGCGTGAAGTGGGTATCGACGTCGAAGTCAGGGCCGAGGAAGGCGCGGACGCCGCCCAGCAGTTCCTCACGCACGACGTCTGAGTCTTCGATCGCACGCTTGGTGAAGGCAGCCTGATCGAACAGGACCTTGCGGCGCACGATTTCGTGGACCCAGGTCTCGTCGATCTCCAGCTCACGAAGAGTATTGGCCAGCTCGTTCTCGTTGCGGCCCGGGATGAAATAGGTAGGCGAACGCTGGAGCAGGGTGACGTGCTCGCAATCCGCCGCAATGGCCGGCACGACGGTGGCCGCGGTGGCACCGGACCCGATGACGATGACCTTTTTGCCTGTGTAGTTCAGATCCTCCGGCCAGGTCTGCGGATGGATGATCTGACCCTTGAAATCACTCATCCCCTCCCATTCAGGGGTGTAGCCTTCCGAGTGGCGGTAATAGCCCTGGCACATCCACAGGAAGTTGGTGGTGAAGGTGACGGTCTCGCCGTCGGCCTTGCGCACAGCCTCAACCGTCCAGGTGTTATCGGCGCTGGACCACTTCGCAGACTTGATGGCGTGGCCATAGCGGATGTGATCGTCCAGATGATCGTCGGCAATCACCTCGCCCATATATTTCAGGATCTCCTCGGCTGAAGCGATGGGCGCACCGACCCAGGGCTTGAAGCGATAGCCGAAGGTGTAGAGATCGCTGTCAGACCGGATGCCCGGATATTTGTGGGTCAGCCAGGTGCCACCGAAGCTTTCCTGGGTTTCCAGCACGACAAAGCTGGTCTCGGGGGACTGGTGCTTCAGATGCCAGGCCCCGCCGATCCCGGAAATGCCGGCCCCGACGATCAGGACATCGAAATGCTGGCTGGTCTGGGCCGCCGGTTTGGAAAGGGTCGCTGTCGCCGTCATGACTCACACGCTCTCTGAATAGGAAAGGCTAGGTTATCGCTGATAACGTGCCTTCGCCAAGTGTGGATGTGCAAGCCTCTCGATCCTTGATCGAGATCAAGCCCTGGGGGTAACCGGCGGCCTTGATAAATGTGGCAAGTGTGAGCGGTTTTTTAAGTCTGACTTGTTAGACGGGGCTCAGAGTTACAGTTCTGCGTTCACGGAAAGACAGGCAAGAAATGTCTGATGCCCTGCCGAGTTATGGCGTTTCGCTGGTCGCCCCGGGTTCCGCAGCCCCAGCGGCCGCGCCGAGCAATCACCTGGATGCCGCGGGTGCCGCCGTCCAGATCACCCGCAACGGCTATCACTGGGGCTCGACCCTCGGGGCATCTCCTGGGACCATCTCCTATGGCTTCCGCCTGACGGGCCCAACCTATGACAACCTGGTCTTTTCCCAGGTCACCACTGCGGAAATGGCGTCGTCCCGTGCGGTGATGCAGTCCTGGTCCAATGTGGCGAACATCACCTTCCAGGAGGTCAATCCGGGCGGCTACACCAACAGTGCGTCCATCCTGTTTGGTAACTACTACAACCCGGGCGACGGCTCTCAGGCCTATGCCTACTATCCAGCTTCCAGCAATACAGCCTTCAATAACTGGGAAGGGGATGTCTGGATCAACCGGGCGTTCGAGAACATCAACAGCCAGCCTTTGGGCAGCTATGACTATATGGCCATCATGCATGAGGTTGGCCATGCCCTGGGGCTTCAGCACCCTGGAAACTATAATGCGGGGCCTGGCCAGGTCATCACCTATGCCAATAGCGCCGCCTATGCCGAGGACAGTCAGCAGTTCACGTCCATGAGCTATTTTGGCGCCGGGAATACAGGCGCTAACCATGTTTACCAGGGCAAGGTCGTCTATGCCTCGACCCCGCTGCTCCACGATATTGCAGCGATCCAGCGGCTCTATGGGGCCAATATGTCCGCCGCCACGGGGGACACGGTCTATGGCTTCAATTCCAATGCTGCTGCGGCCTACCGCATCGGGACCGCCACCCAGCAGGCTGTATTCAGCATCTGGGATGCCGGGGGCAAGGACACGATCGACGGTTCTGGCTATGCCAACAACCAGAAGATCGACCTGAACCAGGCGGCCTTTTCCAACTTCGGGGCCCTCACCAAGAATGTCTCCATTGCCGTGGGCGCGGTGATTGAAAACGCCATGGGCGGGACGGGTAATGACTGGCTGGTCGGAAACAGTGTGGCCAATGCCCTGACCGGGGGTGACGGTAACGACACCCTCGATGGCGGTGCAGGGAATGACAGCCTGGTCGGCGGAGCTGGCAGCGACACCTATGTGGTGGATGCCGCCGGAGACGTGGTCACAGAAGCCGCTTTCTCCGGCACCGATCTGATCCAGACCACCCTGAACAGCCTCAGCATTTCGGCTCTCGTCAATATCGAGAACCTGACCTTTGTCGGCACCGGCAATTTTTCGGGGACAGGCAACAGCCAGAACAACCTGATCACCGGCGGCACTGGCAATGACACCCTCGACGGCGGATCCGGCAATGACACCATGGTGGGCGGTGCCGGCAATGACACCTATCGGGTAGACGCCGCTGCCGATGTCCTGACGGAGTCCGCCGGGGCCGGGACGGACACGGTCGTCACCGCTATCAACTTCAGCCTGGCCAATGCCGCCAATGTGGAAAACCTCACCTATTCAGGTGCTGGGAATTTCGCCGGCACGGGCAATAGCGACTCCAATCTCATTACAGGCGGAAATGGCACCGACACCCTGGATGGCGGTGCGGGCAATGACACCCTGGTGGGTGGCAACGGCAACGACCTCTATGTCGTCGACGGCATCGGAGACGTGATCACCGAGGGCCTGAACGCCGGGACGGACACGGTCCGCGCCATGGGGAACTACAGTCTTGCCGCCCTCGCCAATGTTGAAAACCTGACTTTCGGCGGGAATGGCAACTTCGCTGGCACGGGCAACAGTCTTGCGAACCAGATCACGGGCGGGGCCGGTGCAGATACCCTGGACGGAGGTACTGGCAACGACACCCTGACGGGCGGCAACGGCAACGACGTCTATGTGGTCGACTCCGTTGGTGACGTCATCACGGAGACCTCCACGGGGGGCAGCGACACGATCCGTACGAGCCTGTCCAGCCTGGCCCTCGATCCGGCCAAATGGATCGAGAACCTCGCCTATAGCGGCGTCGGCAACTTCGCCGGCACGGGGGACAGCGGAAACAACGCTATTGCCGGAGGCGCAGGGGCCGACACCCTCAATGGGGCCGCGGGCAATGACACCCTGACCGGCGGTACTGGCAATGACCTGTTCCTGGTCGACTCCAGCTCGGATCAGGTGGTGGAACTGGCCGGAGGGGGCACGGACACGGTTCGTGCGACATCCGGCAGCTTCACCCTCTCCGCCGAGATCGAGATCCTGACCTATACGGGCCTGTCGAGCTTTGCAGGCACCGGCAATGCCTCGGCCAACCAGATCACCGGCGGCAATGGGGATGACACCCTGGATGGGGCTGGTGGCAATGACACCCTGACGGGCGGCAACGGGAATGATGTCTATGTCGTCGACGCGGCAGGCGATGTCGTGACCGAGGCCCTCAATGGCGGCACTGACACTATCCGCACCACCCTGACCAGCTTCACCCTCTCGCCCACAGGCAATATCGAAAACCTGACCTTTGGCGGGGCGGGCAATTCCTCTCTCACTGGCACGGCTGGGGCCAATCTCCTGTCCGGCGGCAACGGAGCCGATACCCTCAATGGCGGGGCTGGCAACGACACCCTTGTGGGCGGGGCCGGCAACGACCTGTTCATTGTGGATGCGACCGGGGATGTGATCACCGAGGCGAGCGGCGGAGGGATCGATACCGTCCAGACCGGCCTTGCCAGCTACAATCTGGGGCTGGTGAGCAATGTCGAGAACCTGACCTATAGCGGGTCTGCGGCCTTCAGCGGTCTGGGCGATGCAGCCAGCAACCTGATCTCCGGCAATTCGGGAGGCGACAGCCTCACCGGCAACGCCGGTGACGACACCCTGGCCGGCTTCGGGGGGGCTGACACCCTTAATGGCGGCAATGGCAATGACAGGCTCATCGGCGGGCTCGGCAATGACACCCTGTCTGGGGGTGCCGGAAATGACCAGTTCGTCTTCGACACGGCCATCGGCGTGGGCAATGTCGATAGCGTCCTCGACTTCAGCAAGGTGGGCCAATCCGACAAGATCCTGCTGGACGATGCCATTTTCACCGCCCTGTCTGCGGCGAACCTGACGGCCAGTTTCGGGGTCAAGCTCATCTACAATGCGGCGACCGGAGCCCTGTCCTATGACGCCGACGGTGCCGGTAGCGCCTTTGTCGCCATCGAGTTTGCCCGACTGGCCTCCAAGCCCGCTCTGACGGCTTCTGACTTCCTTGTGATCTGAGGCCATGCGTCCATCATGTCTGCCCAAGCGTAGAGGTCTGGGTTAGACATCATACGGCGTGTTCAGAGTCCTGCCTTGGCAGGCACCAAGTCCGGGAATTTGACAGTGAAGCCACCAAGTGAACCCGACCAAGGGCCCGTTTCCGACCGGATCCGGGCGAGGCTGAAAAAGTCCCGCAAGCGGTTCCATGCCAATGACAACATCTCCGCCTTCCTGGAACCGGGGGAGATGGAGGGTCTGCTTGCCGAGGTCGAGGGCAAGTTCAAGGCCGTCCTCGAGAGCCTGGTGATCGATACCGAGAGCGATCACAACACCCACGACACGGCCAAGCGCGTCGCCAAGATGTATGTCACCGAGGTGTTCCGCGGACGCTATGTCGAGCCGCCGCCCGTGACCGAATTCCCCAATGCCGAGGCCCTGAACGAGCTGATGATCGTCGGTCCGATCACAGTCCGCAGCGCCTGCAGCCACCATTTCTGTCCGATCATGGGCCGGCTATGGATCGGGCTCATGCCAAACGAGCACTCGAACCTCATCGGCCTGTCGAAGTATTCCCGCCTCGCGGAATGGGTGATGTCCCGTCCGCAGATCCAGGAAGAGGCGATCACCCAGGTTGCCGAAGTCCTCATGGAAAAGGTCCGCCCCGACGGCCTGGCCGTCGTGATGGAGGCCGATCACTTCTGCATGCACTGGCGCGGCGTGAAAGACACCGAAACCAAGATGATCAACAGCGTCATGCGCGGATCATTCCTGAAGAACCACCATCTGCGCAGCGAGTTCCTCTCCCTGCTGAAGTCCCGGAGCTGAGGTCGTCATGCTTGTTCGCTGTCTCTATGCCAGCCGTCCTTCCGCTTCGCTTCAGGGGGTAGGCCTGGACCGAATTCTGGAACAGTCTCGGAAGAATAATCCCGCCCTGGGCGTGACGGGCCTGCTTTGCGTGTCGGACAACCTGTTTGTTCAGGTGCTTGAGGGCGGCCGCGATGAGGTCTGCGAGCTGTACAATGCCATCGTTCGCGACGATCGGCATCAGAATGTCCGTATGCTGAGCTATGAGGAAATTTCAGAGCGTCATTTCGGCAACTGGACCATGGGGCAGGTGAGCATTGCCAAGCTGAACCCGGCTCTGCTCCTGAAATACTTCAAGCGCATCGAGCTCGATCCCTTCGACTGCTCGGGTCATGCGACCATGTCCCTGCTGAGGGAACTGGTGGCCACAGCCTCCATCCTCAATCGCGGGGACTGATGTCCTTGACGGCCCGGTCCATGGCCAGGGGCAGGTAGCGGTCCAGCTGAACGAGGACGGCCTCATAGGCTTCCATCGGCTTGCCCCAGGCGTCGGGGATGGGTTCTGACACCCCGGTCGCATAGAGGGCCAGGGGCACCACCGGAGCCTTGGCGTCCGGAAATGCAGCGCGAACCTTGTCCGCATGGGCCGATGTCATGGTCAGGATCACGTCGGCATGGGCCATGTCCTGAGCGGTCAATTGCTGCGCTCTATGCTGCGCAACATCAAACCCCCGTTTGGCCATCAGAAGACGGGCATTGGCCTCCGGTGCTGCGTCGAAGGGGTCGACATCCACCCCGCGCGAGATGAAGATGACGGGTCGGGAGAGGCCCTTTGCAAAGCCGGGGGCCAGGGTCTCGGCCATCAGGCTTCGGCCCGTATTGCCTGTATCCACAAAGGCAATCTTAAGGGGCTCTGCCGCCCACAAGGGCTGGGGAACCAGCCACAGCAGGGACATTACGGCCAACAGGCGAGAACGAAACGACATAGCCGGTCTCCAATGCGATGTCCGGACACTGGCTGATTTGCCGTGGACTGGCAGGGAAATCCGGTCCCGGGCCGTCCTCTGGGAGCGATTGCGGCAGAAGACAGCATGTCCTCTGCCGCCTGCCTGATCAGCTGAAGGCCAGCCCCTCGAACTTTCCATTGTCTCGCCAGGCTTCCAGATACTTGAAATAGGCACTGGCACCTGCCGGATATCCGACATTGTAGCGCGCCGCCGGTCCGGGATCCTGACCCTCGTTATTGTAGTAGCCGGGTGTGCAGTCGGGGGAGCCCAGCATGCGGGGCATACCGGTCAGAAGCAGGGCGATCCATTCGTCCTGGGCCTGCTGGGTCACCTCGACCGTTGGGGCGTTGGTGGCCTGGGCGTGGCCCACGATCCTGGCAATGGTCTTGCCCGCATCTGTCAGATTGTGCGGAATATTGGAGATCAGGTTCGCCCCCTGGGCAGGCTGGACGAAGAAGGCATTGGGGAAGCCATGAACATGGATCCCGTGCTTGGAGCGCATGCCCTCGGCCCAGGCCTGTGACAGGGTCAGGCCATCGCGACCGGTGACGTCAAAGCCCGCACGCTCGGTGTATTCGGTGCCGACCTCGAAACCCGAGGCATAGATGATGCAGTCGACCTCATATTCGACCCCGGCAACCACCAGACCGGTTTCGGTGATGCGCTCGACCCCTTTGCCATCGGTGTCGATCAGCTGGGTGCCAGGGGTGTTGAAAGCCTGCAGATACTGGTCGTGGAAGCAGGGGCGCTTGCAGAGCTGGCGATACCAGGCCTTGAGGTTCTGGGCGGTGTCGTGGTCACCCACCAGGCTGTCGACCCGCGAACGGATCTCCTCCATCTTCTCGAAGTCGGAATCCTCATAGGCCGCCAGCATATTGGCCGGCGTCATTTGTTCCCGGGGCAGTTCGGAGATCTTTTCCCGAATGCGGCGCGAGAGATCGGTCCAGCCGTCCTGGACCAGGTCCTCATCGGCACTGCCGCCCGCCTGATTGGCCGTGAAGTTTTCCAGCCAGCGCTGTTGCCAGCCTGGGGTGGAAATCCCGGCGAACCAGTCCGGATCGATCGGCACATTGGCGCGCACATCCACGGACGAGGGCGTGCGCTGGACGACGTAGAGGGCCTTGCAGGCCCGGGCCAGGTGGGGGACGCACTGGACCGAGGTGGCCCCGGTCCCGATGATGGCGACCCGCTTGTCCTTAAGCTTCTCCATCAGACCGCCCTTGGGATCCCCGCCCGTATAGGCATAGTCCCAGCGGCTGGTGTGGAAGGAGTGGCCCTTGAAACTGTCCAGGCCCGGAATGCCCGGAAGCTTGGGCACATGGAGCGGACCGGTGCCGAGGCCGATATAGGTGGTGGTGAAGCGATCTCCGCGATTGGTTTCCACGACCCAGACCCGGTCCTTGTCGTCCCAGGTCAGGGCCTTCACCTCGGCATGGAACAAGGCGTTGTCATAGAGCCCGTACTGGCGGCCGATCCGCTGGCACTGCTCCAGGATCTCCGGGGCATGGGCATATTTTTCCGTGGGCATGTGCCCGGTCTCTTCGAGCATCGGCATATAGATCATCGAGGCCGTGTCGCACTGGGCACCCGGATAGCGGTTCCAGTACCAGGTGCCGCCGAAGTCGCCGCCCTTTTCAACGATGCGGACATCCTTGACCCCGGCTTCCACCAGTCGCGCCCCGGTGACCAGGCCGGCAAATCCGCCGCCGATGAAGGTAAAGGTCACATGGTCGTTGACGGGCTCGCGCTCGACGAAGGGCGTGTAGGGGTCGTCCAGATAATGGGCCAGCTGACCCTGGATGCGGCGATACTGGTTGTTGCCATCTGCCCTCAGACGCTTGTCGCGCTCTGCGATGTAGCGGGCCTTGATGGCTTCCTTATCAATGATCATCCGAACGCACTCCAACACCGCCGCCAACCGGCGCATCCCAGTTTCGCAAACCAGCACTGGCGCGCAAAGCGGGAATTTGGGCCCAAAGCGAGGTCGTCACCGAGGTCTTGAGCTTGATCAAGACAGATCATGCCGATGGGTGCAGTCTGAGCCGTGTCTGGAGTGCCCTCACATGTCCCTGCTGAAGATTGTCTGTCTGGCCCTTGGGCTCCTGGCCGGATCTGCTGTCGCCCAGCCCGTGGCGGCCTCGGGCGATCGGGGTGAGGCCCTGCTGAGCTCCAACTGCTCTCGGTGTCACGCGATCAACACGACAGGCGAGAGCCCCAACCCCAAGGCTCCGCACTTTCGTGACCTCGACCAGCGCTATCCCATCGACAGCCTCGCCGAGGCCCTGGCCGAGGGCATCCGCACGGGCCACCCCCAGATGCCGGAATTCGT